>CAZATM010000157.1:0-83866 GCA_964488065.1 uncultured Neisseria sp. | reverse complement strand
TAATGGGTCTACGTTTAAATGAATTGAGCCCAGCTGAAGGTTCAAGAAAAAATAAACTTCGCCGTGGTCGTGGTATCGGTTCTGGTATCGGTAAAACCGGTGGTCGTGGTGTCAAAGGTCAAACCTCACGTACAGGTTCTGGTATTCGCTCAGGTTTTGAAGGCGGTCAAATGCCTTTATACCGTCGTTTGCCAAAACGTGGTTTCAAATCTTTGATTAAAAATGCAGAAGTTAGACTTTCTGATTTGTCAGCTTTGGCTGGTGAAGTTGATCGCGTAACCTTAGTGGCTGCCGGTCTGGTTTCACCGTTGGCAGATAAAATCAAAGTAATTGGCACTGGTTCTATTACCACTGCTGTAAATCTTCGTGGTATCGCGGTAACTGAAAGTGCAAAAGCTGCAATTTTGGCTGCTGGCGGAAGCGTAGAGTAATTTTGAAGGATAAAACATGGCGCTAGCAAAGATGGATAAATTTGCTGATTTGAAAAAGCGTGTGTGGTTCCTGATTGGCGCACTGATTGTCTTTAGACTTGGTGCGCATATTCCTGTTCCCGGTATTGATCCGACTGAGTTGGCCAAGTTATTTAAATCCAATCAGGCTGGTCTCTTAACCATGGTTAACATGTTCTCCGGTGGTGCGTTATCACGCTTCACTGTCTTTGCCTTAGGGATTATGCCCTATATTTCGGCTTCAATTATTTTACAGTTGTCATCAGAAGTGTTTCCATACTTGATTCAATTGAAAAAAGAAGGCGAAATGGGGCGTCGCAAGATTACTCAGTATACTCGTTATGCAACAGTAGTGCTGGCTTTGGTACAAAGTTTTGGTATTGCGACCATGTTATACAAACAGCCTGGGTTGGTGGTTGATTCTGAGTTTCATTTCTTTGCTACGGCAGTAATTTGTCTGGTTACCGGTACCATGTTCTTGATGTGGTTGGGTGAGCAGATTACTGAACGCGGCTTGGGTAATGGTGCTTCGATGATTATTACCACAGGGATTATTTCAGGAATGCCCGGCGGTATCGGAAAAACATTGTCATTGGCTTCACAAGGTTCAATGTCGATTTTTTCGGTAATTTTGGTTGTGGCAATTATTGTTTTGGTGACGTATTTGGTGGTTTTTGTAGAACGCGCTCAGCGGAAAATTCCGGTGAACTACGCTAAACGTCAGGTTGGTAATAAAATTATGCAAGGGCAAAGTTCACACTTGCCGTTGAAGCTGAATATGTCGGGAGTAATTCCGCCAATTTTTGCGTCAAGTATTATTTTGTTCCCGGCTACTTTACTTGGCTGGTTAGGTCATGGTAAACTATCGTTCTTAGCGACAATTGGAGATTCCTTGCACCCAGGTCAACCATTGTATATAGTGGTTTATGCTGCGGCAATTATTTTCTTCTGCTTTTTCTATACTGCATTGGTGTTTAATCCAAAAGATACTGCCGATAATTTGAAGAAAAGCGGTGCGTTCATTCCTGGGATTCGTCCTGGTGAAAACACAGCCAAATATGTTGAAAAAGTTCTTTTACGCTTGACATTGGGCGGGGCAATCTATATTACTTTAGTTTGTCTGTTCCCGGAATTGCTAATTTTGAAATGGCATGTACCATTTTATTTTGGTGGAACATCGCTGTTAATTGTGGTAGTTGTAACTATGGACTTCATGACGCAAGTACAATCGAAGATTATGTCGGTACAGTACGAGGGTCTGATGAAAAAAGCCAATTTCAAAGGGTTTTAAGGAGTAGTTATGGCTAAAGATGACGTAATTCAGTTTGAAGGTGAAGTTCTTGAAGCTTTACCGAATACTATGTTTCGTGTAAAATTGGAAAGCGGTCATACGGTTTTGTGTCATATTTCCGGAAAAATGCGGATGAATTATATCCGTATTTTGCCCGGTGATAAGGTTACTGTCGAAATGACGCCGTATGATCTTAATAAAGGTCGCATTGTTTTCCGTGCGAAATAATACGGACTCATACATCGTTTAATACGTCGTCAAATTCGCAAGTCGCAATCCTCATGTACTTTATGTACATTCTGGTTGCTTGGTTGCAAATTTTTCTCGTCTTAACCGCGTCTGATTCGTATTAACTCACTACTAAGACTTATTCTTGGTATTATGTTATAAGAGGTTTATAATGAGAGTTCAGCCTTCTGTAAAAAAAATTTGCCGGAATTGCAAAATTATTCGTCGCAATGGTATTGTGCGGGTGATTTGTAAAGAAGCTCGGCATAAACAACGTCAGGGTTAATTTTAATTAATATTGAAAGGAATATAAATGGCTCGTATAGCTGGTGTAAACGTTCCTGATAACGCTCATATCGTTATTGGTTTACAGCATATTTACGGTATTGGTCCTTCTCGTGCTAAATGGATTTGTGCAGCATCACAACTTCACGAGCAAACAAAAGTTCGTGATATTACTCCTGAAGCTATGGATATTGTTCGTAACGAAGTTGCTAAATATACTATTGAAGGTGATTTACGTCGTGAAGTATCCATGAGCATTAAGCGCTTGGTGGATTTAAAATGCTACCGTGGTCATCGTCATGCCAAAGGCTTGCCGGTTCGCGGACAACGTACCAAAACTAATGCTCGTACCCGTAAAGGACCGAGAAAATTAGTGTCAGGTAAGAAAAAATAAACTTTAAGGATTTTTAAATGAGTAAAGCAAACACAGCAAGAGTTCGCAAAAAAGTTAAAAAGACCGTAACTGAAGGGATTGCCCACGTACATGCGTCTTTTAACAATACTATTATAACCATCACCGATCGTCAGGGAAATGCTTTATCTTGGGCTACTTCTGGTGGGGCTGGTTTCAAAGGTTCGCGGAAAAGTACTCCATTCGCTGCACAGGTAGCAGCAGAAAAAGCTGGTAAAGTTGCCCAAGAATATGGTATTAAATCATTGGATGTTCAAGTACAAGGACCAGGCCCTGGCCGTGAATCTTCTATCCGTGCATTAAATGCTTTGGGTATAAAAATTACATCAATTAGCGATGTAACCCCGCTTCCTCACAATGGATGCCGTCCGCCTAAAAGACGTCGAGTATAATTTAAGGAGTAGATTTACATGGCAAGATATACAGGACCTAGATGCAAATTAATGCGTCGTGAAGGTTTAGATCTTTCATTGGTTAGCAGCCGCAAAAGTGCGGATGCTAAATGCAAATTAGCTTCAGCGCCGGGACAACATGGTGCTAAAGCAGGGAAATTATCAGATTTCGGCGTTCAATTACGTGAAAAACAAAAAATCCGTCGTATATACGGAGTATTGGAGCGCCAATTTAGAAAATATTTCGCCGAAGCAGAACGCCGTAAAGGTTCTACTGGTGAAAATTTATTAAAATTATTGGAATCACGTTTAGATAACGTAGTATTCCGGATGGGTTTTGGCTCAACTCGTGCCGAAGCGCGCCAACTGGTATCACATAAAGCGATTACCGTAAATGGTAAACCAGTTAATATCCCTTCATATTCAGTTAAAGCTGGTGATTTGGTAGCAATTAGCGAAAAATCACAAAAACAAGTGCGGATTCAAGAAGCTTTGTCTTTAGCAGAGCAAGCGGGATTCCCGGCTTGGGTGGAAGTAAATTCCAAAAAATTCGAGGGTACTTTTAAAACAACTCCTGAAAGATCAGAGTTATCTAGCGATATCAATGAGCAGTTAGTTGTTGAGTACTACTCTAAATAATAAACATTAGCAAGCTATAAAGGAAATATTATCTATGCAAGTTTCGAGCAAACAATTGTTGAAACCTAAATCAATAACGATTACTCCTTTAGCTACTGAGAATAACTGTAAAATAGTTATGGAACCCTTTGAGCGTGGCTTCGGTCACACTCTGGGTAATTCTTTACGCCGGATTTTATTGTCATCAATGGTTGGAACTGCGGTTACCGAAGTGAAAATCGCTGGAGTTAACCATGAGTATGATGTAGTTGACGGTGTAATGGAAGACGTGGTTGATATTCTCTTGAATTTAAAAGGGTTAGTGTTTAAATTACACAATAAAGAAAGCACCGTAGTTAAATTACAGGTGGAAAAATCCGGGGTAGTCCGCGGATCAGACATCTATTTGACACACGATGTTGAACTTTTGAACCCTGACCATGAAATTTGTACCATTTCAAAAAATGGTGCCATTGATATGGAAATCAAGATTGAAACCGGACGTGGTTATGAAACTGCCGCGACTCGTCGCCAAACCCTTGAAAGCGTGTCACCGGGCTGGATTATGTTGGATTCAACATTTTCACCGGTATTAAGAGTGGCTTTCAATGTTGAAAATGCACGTGTCGAGCAAAAAACTGATTTGGATAAATTGGTACTGGAAGTTGAAACTAACGGCGTTGTATCTCCTGAAGATGCAGTCCGTTCTGCTTCTAAAATTCTGATTGAACAAATGCTGGTTTTTGCCGGTTTAGAGCATATGCCAAATACGGAAACACCTAGTTCCAAACTGGTTAAAGTTAAAGAAGAGCCAGAAGTAGATCCAGTATTCCTTGAATTGGTGGACAATCTGGAATTGACCGTTCGCAGTGCTAATTGTTTAAAACATTTAGATATTAACTATCTTGGTGATTTGGTGCAAAAATCTGAAAGCGAATTATTAAAAACCCCGAATTTGGGTAAAAAATCTTTGACTGAAATCAAAGAATTACTGGAAGTTCGTGGATTACGCTTAGGAATGCCGGTTGAAAATTGGCCACCATCATCAATCAAGAAGAAAAAATAATTTAGAAGGGATGTAGAGCATGAGACATGGTTGTGCACATCGTAAATTAAATCGCACGTCAGCGCATCGTAAAGCAATGTTTAAAAACATGGCAGTTTCGTTGTTGCAACACGAAGCGATTGTAACGACTTTGCCTAAAGCAAAAGAATTACGCAAAGTAGTTGAGCCTTTAATTACATTGGCTAAAAATCCTAGCTTGGCTAACCGCCGCTTGGCGTTTGACCGGATTCGTGACCGTGAGATGGTTGTGAAATTATTCGAAGTATTGGGTCCTCGTTACGCTAGCCGTAATGGTGGTTATACCCGTGTTTTGAAATATGGTTTCCGCCCGGGTGATTCTGCTCCACGTGCATTCATGGAGTTAGTAGATCGTCCTGAAGTTACTGAGCCAGTAGAAACTGAATAAGTTTCCTTAAAATAAAAAAGCCAACCTTAGCGGTTGGCTTTTTTATTGGTGTTAGATTAGGGCGTGTCTAATTATTCCTACAAAACTTCATGTGCAAAATAGGAGTTAAAACTTTAAATCAAGTCCTGAAAAATTAAAAAAAGCCGATAATTATGGTACACTACTATCCGAGTTTTACGAACTATTATTAAAATATTTTGGGTGTAGGGGTAGATGCATAAAATATTAATGTATAAAATCGGACAGATGTCCGCTATTGCTGTTGCGGCTATTGGCTTTTTGGGTTTAACTGGCTGCGGTGGCTCAAGTTGCAATAATGAAGTTAATGTTAATACTCAATCCGCAATAACTATTGACAGTGCGGGGACAATTCCGGTATTTGGGAATAGTTCGAGTTCAACTGTTGTTTATGTACACAATAATACTAACAGCTCAATAAGTGGTATTAGTTATACCATGGTTGTCAATACCGCCCATACTAAATTTTCTACAAGATTAAATAGCTTACTTAAAAACTCGCGGAATTTGGCAAGTATTGATGCAAGTCAGTGTGCCACTATTGCCGCAGGTCAAGGATGCCCAATTACGATTGTTACACCACTATTAACTGACGGTAGCATGCAGGGTTCTTTTGAAATAAAAGCTAATTATCTTCTAAATAATCTACAGCAAAGTTTTACTCAGCTGATTAACTATGCTCAAATCCAAAATAATACCCAAACGGAAGGTGCCAAATTTCAAAGCGGGGCTACTATATCCGGATATGGTAATAATATCGGGTATGCTACAATATATTTATACGGAAGTGGTCAAAATCAGCTGTATACGGTCAATGAACTCACCACTAACCAGCCGAGCGTCAGTATCATCAATGGTAACATTAGCGGTCAGCAAATTCAGTCAAATTTTGTTCAAGCCGTGGAGATTAGCGCTCCAATTTCAAGCTCTGCGCTAAGTGCTAATGTCACAGTTCTTTCAAAAAGTCTAGAATCATCAAATTTATTTACAGATAAAGCAAGCATTCAGGTAGTCTCAACGGCGACTGGAGCACTTTTGAATGTTGGGAATGTGCCATATATTGATACGGCACAAGAAAGTAATGGAATGATGATTGTGCAAAATTCGGGTAATACCAACGCGGTGGTTGGGAATATTACTGCAGATGCTGGAATTAATAGTTTATCAGGCTGTAGCGGGGCGGTTTTAGCACCTGCCGCTAGTTGTATAATCAAATTTAATGTGACAGGTTCAGCTGGGAATGGACAAATCACCGTGGCATATTCTTCGGGAACTACTAATAGCAAAATTGCCGGCGATATAACTTGGTTTAATAGCAGCAATTCTGCCGTAGCATCGATCAGCATTGCTAATAACCCGCTGACTTTTACCGCAACCATCGGCGCAACAACTACAGTTACTGTTAGCAATATCGGTGATTATGCTTTTAACCATATTAACATTCCCCAACCGGTGACATTGGGTGGGCATGCAAGTGCGACAATTGTAAATGATCATTGCTCTGCGGTTACAAGTTTAGCGGTGGGTGCATCCTGTAGTTATGATATTGTTGTTACCGATAATGAAGTTGATAATAATCAACAAATTCGTTTGGGTTTTGCGGCTAAATATACCAATATTAGTGGGGCACAGGATTATTCTAACAGCTCGTTATTAACTTATACTTCAACGCCAAATCGTGCGGTAATTTCTATTTCGCCATTCAGTTCAAATATGGCAATTAGTGGTAATAAGGTTGAATCAATAACACAAATTCTTACGGTTAGCAATAACGGGAGCTTGACGGCTAATTTAACTTCTATTGAACTAAAAGATAATCCGGCATTTCTTAATGTGGAATCTTCAACTTGTGGTGCTACGCTTAAGGTCAAGTCATCATGTAATGTTTTCCTCAAACTTGGACCGGTATTTAGCCGTGAGGAATCGGCAGGTATTGCAACGCTTTTTATTGACTATACCTCATCCGGCGATCCTCACTCTGAGAGCGCAAATAGTAGTATAAATTGGACGATTCAGCCATACTATCAGAGAATTTCATTGATTGAGCAAAGCGCGTTTGGTGCCACTGGTGGTAATGGAGAAACCGCTGAAAGCAAGTATATTTTCACGGCACGAGGACGAGATGTGATTGGCAAAAGTATCACGCTGACGTACCAAAATACGGGAACTCATGCGATGAAAATAACCGGTATTCAGGATAATAGCTCTGTTTATGCATGGCGAATCGGAGGAAATGGCACTACATGCCTTGCTGGGAGTACTATTTTAGCGCCTAACGATACCTGTAAAATTGTATATGATAATGTTTTAGAATCTAATATATTAGCTCTTGGCGCGGTAGGGACGGCTTATGAAGAAGACCTGTCGTTACCGCTATTTATTTATCAAGATGTGGAGAGCGTTGGGATTCAGTTTAAAGGTATACCGAATTTAGCAAATGGTAGCTATTCTATTTATGCCCAGTCCAATCAAGGAACCTTAGCTAATTCACTTATACTTAATGGGGCAGGAACCTCAAATGAGTCAATAACGGTTAGTCACTTATTGGCAAATGTCGATGATATACTTTATGTTACGGTGACTACTAAGATGGAAGATTATTTTGAAACTCAACCTCCTGGTGGTACGCCTTCTGCCTGCAGTTATAGCTCTGCCAATGGGATTATGACTCAAACTTGTGTCATGGGAAAAGATAATCTATCAGTGTCGGCAAGCTATAAGGTTAATCAAAATTATTTAACTAAAGACCAATTAAAGCTGACCGCATTATTTAGTGTAGATAATTTGAGTCAAATTGTCTCTATGAATCCGTTGGGGGCCCAATTGGATTTGGGAACAGTACCAGCTTTTGTTACCGTTGGTACTGGTGGAACAATTTTGTCGTCACATGATGGAGTTAATTGGGAGTCTTCGACTATAAGTACAGATTATTTTAATGGTGTCACTTTTGCGGATAATAAATATGTGGCAGTCGGTAGTAATGGTGTAATTTTTACTTCAAGTAATGCTTTGAGCTGGATTACTCAGAATTCGGGTACAGCTCAGGAGCTATTTGAGGTAACTTATGGCAATAATTTATTTGTTTCGGTTGGTTGTCATGGAACTATTATTACTTCGCCAACAGCGATTAACTGGAGTTTACAAACAGGAATTAATCTTTGTGATATTTATGGTGTGACTTATGGGAATGGATTATATATTGCAACCGGTCAAGGTGGATATATTCAGACCTCGCCAAATGCCATTACTTGGACGGAGCAGAGCTCACCTACTTCAGAAGAATTGACTGCGGTTAATTATGGGGGTGGTAAGTATATTGCCGTTGGAACAAATGGAACAATTCTTTATTCAGTTAATGGTAGCGATTGGAATAGTGCGAATAGCGGTATTAGTGCTCAAATCGGGGCGGTAACTTATGCGGATAACCAATATGTTGCAGTAACCCGTGAGGGCGGAGTTTTAACTTCACTGGATGGGATCACCTGGAGTCAACAGACCACCAATAATTTGAATCCTCTTTATGGAATTGCGTATGCTAATGGTAAATTTGTTGCAGTGGGAACGATGGGAACAATTTTGACTTCTAGTGATGCGATTACTTGGACTACTCAAACCAGCATTACTAACGAAAGTTTGTATGGCATAACCAGTCTCAATTGATATGGATAAAATAATGAACAAAATTAAGCAATTACCCAAGAATGTGCTCATAAGTCGCGGTTTAGTTGTGAATTCTTTAAAACAACTATCGTTAATTTTGATTGGCTTCAGTGTGGTAGCTTGTAATAACGGAGAACCGGTTGCTAATGGACCGATTTTAACTGCCAGTAATGTGCCACTTATCGATACAGTGTACGAAAGTAGCGGTACCATTACCGTAATAAATGCAGGAAATGCGCAAGCAGATCTCACAACTGTTTACTCTCCCGACAATTCAGGTATTAGCAATTTAAATGGCTGCAGCGGTCAAACATTAATGCCGGCAGAATCTTGTGTGATTCGCTTTAACGTTCCCGAATCTGGTGGTACATCCAATATTAATATACCTTATACTGGCGTGAATACCGACACGAGTCTTTCTACCAGCGTTAGCTGGTATAATAGTCGCGGGAACTTTGCTCTGACTGCCATGTCGGCAAGCGTTAATCCTTTAGAATTTGAAGTTTTTGCTAATGCTACAAGTATTATAACTATTACCAATATTGGCGGCTATACGTTGTCTGATATTGTAATTTCAACCCCTATTGTTATTAGTGGTAGCGCGGTTGCAACTATTGGTGCCAATACTTGCAATGGGCCTTTGGCGATTAATGATTCCTGTACTTATACGGTAAATATAAGCGATGGTATTGTTGAACAGGATCAATCAGTAAATTTGGGCTTCAGTGCCAAATATGCTGGACCCCGCGGAGAGACGGTATATAATCGTTCATTGTTACTAAGTTATACGTCAGCACCGTTGTAGCAGGTATTTGGTTTTATTTATCGTAGAATTTACAATTGGAATAATCAACCGCGGAGTGGCTTATTTTTATTTTGCCTCCTGATAACTATTGATGACAATACGTGGTAGCGATAAAAACGCGGTAATAACCAATATGCAACATTAAATTTGCACTATTTTACTAATTTATCTTTTTCGTGCCGAGTATTCCGATTAAGATGCCAGCAGAACTGGTATAATTATCTCTATTCCGATTCAAAATAAAAGGCGTTTTTTAAAATGGTCGATAAGTATCTAAAATCCAACTGGTTTTTGTTTATCGTGCTGATTTTTGCAGTCAGCCGGATTATTATGTATTACCAGTTTAATTTATCTAATGCATTATTATTGGATAATAAAGCAACATTTGCTAGTGCCATGTGTAAATGGGATTGCAAATGGTATTTAACTATTATTAATGATGGTTATGATCATGCGGTGCGAACTCATCCGCGGATTTGGAAAGGCTTGGCAAATTGGGCGTTCTTCCCACTTTATCCGAATATCGTTGGTTTTGTCAGTGAAATTACCACCTTAAAGCCGATTATTGCCGGGATTTTATTAAACCAATTGTTTATCTTTATTGCGGCAGTGTTTTTTTACAAGCTACTGCGCTTGAATTTTAATGATCTTAACAGTCGTTTTGGTGTGGTGTTATTAGTATTTTCACCATTTAGCGTGTATTTTTCTTCGTTATACACCGAGGGCTTATTTATTTGTTTGTCAGTAGTCGGTTTTTATTGTCTGCGCTCCAACCGCGAGTTACGTAGTGGTTTATTGGGGGGGTTACTGGCAGCGACACGTCCAGTTGGGATATTATTCTTAGTGCCGATATTTATTAATTTTGTTCGCCACCGTAAAAACTTGTTAAAGATGCTGATTGTGTTGGGTTTGGCTTCTTCTGGTTTGGTGTTATACATGATCTTTTTGCATTATCGTGCCGGTGATTATTTGGCGTTTCAACATATTCAAAAAGGTTGGGGACGCAAAGGTTGGGATAGTGCGCATCTGGGCAAACAACTGTGGGCAATGGTTACCGACTTCCACAATTCAATTTTATTCGCAATTTCTTTTTTCTTGTCAATTTACATGATTATCAAGAAATATTATGAAGAGGCGCTGTTTAATTTAGCCTGTATTTTGCCGGGAGTAATGACCGGTACCATGATGTCGGAAGGTCGCTTCAGCGGCACGCTGTTTACCTTTTATTTTGGAATTGTAGTATTGGCAGAAAAATCCTGGACGATAAAAGTAATCGTGTTAATGGTGTCGTTGGTATTATATATGTCATATTATATTTATTGGGTCGGACACGCCAACTTCCTGATATGATAAAATAACTGGTTACTTTTGGCTAGTTGGATAAGATTATTAATTAATCCCACATCGAACGTACAATGTGGGTTTTTTTATTGAAAAATATGTTCCGGATACAAATTGCACAAGTCGGCAAAACGCCGCATCAATCACAGATTGCAACCATTGGAAATTTTGATGGCTTGCACCTCGGGCATGTCGAACTGCTGGAACAAATGACCCAGCAAGCTATGGCTGATAGTGCCTGGCGGGTATTGATTACCTTTGATATTTTGCCGCATGAATACTTTGCCGATAAGCAGGGGATGTTACGCGCGCCACGAATCGGCTTACTCCGCGATAAAATTGCGATTTTAAAACAGCATAACTTGGTTGACGAGGTAATAATCCTGCATTTTAATGACAGTATTGCCAGATTATCGCCCTATCAGTTTATCCGCCAGATCTTGCAGGAGCGGCTGGATATTCATGAGATGATTGTCGGTCACGATTTCCGTTTTGGTCATCTGGCTAAAGGCACAATTCACGATTTGCGTAATAACGGGATCGTTACCCGAGAATTTGCCGAATTACGCCATAATCAAGTACGGGTTTCCAGTTCTTTGATTCGCGAATTGGCCGCCGAGCAGAATATTGCCTTGATTAATCGTTATTTGGGACGCAATATTCAATATACCTCGCGGGTGGTTTACGGCAATCAATTGGGGCGTAAATATGGCGTGCCAACGATAAATCTCAATCTTCGTAAAACTCGTCCGGTACTATGGGGGATTTATACCGGTTACGTCTATATTGAAGGCGTTCGTTATAATGGGGTGATTAGTATCGGAAAGAATCCAACCGTTAGTGAGGGTAAAGTTTATAAGGTTGAAGCCCATTTATTGGATGTTGATCTGCATTTATACAATAAAATCGCCTGTGTTGAAATATTGCATTATTTACGGGCGGAAATAAAATTTGAAGACTTGGATAGTTTATTTAAACAGATTCATAAAGATATGAGCGATGCCCGTGAATTTTTTTCGGCACGCGAGCAGTTATAAAATAGTGAAAAAGAAATACACAATAAGGAAGCAAAATGGACTATAAAAATACGGTGAATTTACAGGATACTAAATTTCCAATGCGTGGTGATTTAGCCAAACGTGAACCGGAAATGTTAAAAAAATGGTATCAGGAAAATCGCTATCAAAAAATTCGCCAAATTGCTCAAGGGCGGAATAAGTTTATTTTACACGATGGACCGCCGTATGCCAATGGTCAATTACATATTGGACACGCGTCAAACAAAATTCTTAAAGATATCATCATTCGTAGTAAAACCTTAGCCGGATTTGATGCTCCGTATGTGCCGGGCTGGGATTGCCACGGCTTGCCAATTGAATTGAATATCGAAAAGCAATACGGTAAAAATCTCGAACCGCGTGATTTTCGTAATAAATGCCGTGAATACGCCGAAACCCAGATTGATCAGCAGAAAGTTGATTTTATGCGCTTGGGTGTTCTTGGTGAATGGGATAATCCGTATAAAACCATGAATTTCGCCACCGAAGCCGGAATTGTCCGGGCCTTGGGTGAAATTTATAACAATGGCTATTTATTTAGCGGGGTAAAACCAGTCTATTGGTGTATTGATTGCGGCTCGGCATTGGCGGAAGCTGAAGTTGAATACTACGATAAGGAATCACCGGCGATTGATGTTGCGTTTAAAGCGGTTGACAGTGCTGCCGTGGCGGCTAAATTTGGCATTACGCTGCCAGTAGGTAAAGCAATTTATGCAATTATCTGGACGACCACGCCATGGACATTGCCAGCTAATCAGGCAATTTGTGCCGGTGCTGAAATTGAATACGCTCTGGTTGAAACTTCCTGTGATTATCTACTGATGGCAAAAAATCTGGTGGAAGATGCCCTTACACGCTATTCGTTCATCGATGGCTATAAGATAGTTGCAACTACCCGCGGTAGTCAACTCGAATTACAAAAATTTGAGCACCCATTTTATAATCGTCAAGTGCCAATGATTCTTGGTGATCACGCAACCGACGATGCCGGTACCGGTTTGGTACACACAGCGCCAGCGCATGGTATGGATGACTATGTGGTAGGAGTTAAATATGGTTTGGACCTGCACAATCCGGTTGGCAATGACGGTTGCTATATCAGCACCACCGAACTATTTGCCGGATTGAATGTTTTTGCAGCCAATGAGAAAGTAATTGAGGTCTTGCGAGAACGGCAACGCTTGATGAATTTGGCTAAGATCACCCATAGTTATCCGTGCTGCTGGCGGCATAAATCTAAAATTATTTTCCGCACCACTGGACAATGGTTTATCGGAATGGATAAAGCCGGTCATAGTGGTAAAACTTTGCGGGAACAAGCTAATCACGCGGTTGACGCTACCGCATTTTTCCCGGGTTGGGGACGGGCACGCTTGGAAGCGATGATAAAAAATCGTCCGGATTGGTGTGTTTCGCGCCAGCGCCAATGGGGTGTGCCGATGACCTTCTTCGTTCATAAGGAAACCGGCGAGCTCCATCCACAAAGTTATGAAATTTTACAGGCGGTTGCGGCTAAAATCGAGCTTGGTGGAATTGATGCGTGGTTTGAATTAACTGCTGGCGATTTACCGCAATTTGATCTAGGTGACTATGTTAAGTTGAAAGATACTCTGGATGTTTGGTTTGATTCCGGAACTACCCATCTAACTGTAGTTGACCAGCGTGACGGCCTGCAATGGCCGGCGGATTTATATCTCGAAGGTTCCGATCAACATCGCGGCTGGTTCCAGTCCTCACTGTTGACCGGGTGTGCAGTTAAGGGACGGGCACCGTATAAGCAATTATTGACACATGGCTTTTTGGTTGATGGCGATGGCTATAAAATGTCCAAATCCAAAGGTAACATCATCTCAATTCCCGATGGGGTCAAAAAATATGGTGCCGATATTCTGCGCTTGTGGGTTGCCAGCACCGATTATTCCGGCGATATCGCCTTTTCCGATGAGATCATGAAACGGATTACCGATTCTTACCGGCGGATTCGCAATACTGTGCGCTTCTTATTGGCAAATCTGAATGATTTCAAACTGGAGCGCGATGGTGTGGCGGTTACTGAGATGCTCGAAGTCGATCGCTATGCACTGGCCTATTTACAACAATTACAAGACAAGGTAACCACGCAGTTATATTCTAGCTATCAATTCCATTTGGTAGTGCAGGAATTAGTGACTTACTGTTCAGAGGAGTTGGGTAGTTTTTATCTGGATCTTTTGAAAGACCGTTTATATACTGCCAAGGCCGATGGAACCGCGCGCCGTTCGGCGCAAACCGCCTTACATTATATTGCGCGCTCGCTTTTGACCATGCTCTCGCCAATCCTAGCTTTCACCGCCGATGAGGCATGGGAGGTATTGGTCGAGGATGCCAGCGATTCGACGTTATATCATACGTACCCGCAGTTGCCAGCAGTTACCGAACAGGCGCAGTTGTTAATGAAATGGACGATGGTGCAGGATTTCCGTCAAACGGTATTAAAAGAACTGGAACATAAGCGTACGGCAGGTGAAATTGGTGCTTCATTGCAGGCTGAATTGATTATTCATGCTGAAGATGAGTTATATCAAGTCTTAGACAGCATTGGGCAGGATTTGAAATTTGCCTATATGGTATCTAAAGTTACCTTGCATAAAGGCGCTGAAAATACCGTAACCGTGGTCGTGAGCCAGAATGCTAAATGTGAACGCTGCTGGCATTATGATGAAAATATTGGTACCATCGCGGAACATCCAACCATTTGTCCGCGGTGTGTTGAAAATGTTGCTGGCGCGGGTGAAATTCGCCAATTTGTGTAATTTTCAAAGGGAAAATAATTATGAAAAATTTTAAACCGGTAACAACCGGCTTTCGCTACGGGTTGTTAGCGATTAGTGCGCTGGTGGTGATTCTTGATCAATTGAGTAAATATGTAATTCGCAATAATTTTGATCTCTATGAAATGAAGAATTTTATTCCGGGATGGAATTGGGTGCTGATTTACAATGAAGGCTCGGCATTTGGCTTTTTGGACAAGCAAGGTGGCGGGCAACAATTCATGTTTGGCGGAATTGCGGTTATCGTTGCGGCCGCCTTGGTCTATTATCTGCTGTGGAAATCTTATCACTGGCTGGCAGGGCTGGGATTTAGTTTTATCCTTGGTGGCGCGCTGGGTAATCTGATTGACCGCATTGCCGATGGCAAAGTTACTGATTTTATTGATTGGTATGCCGGAACTTATCACTGGCCGGCATTCAATCTGGCGGATAGCTTTATTACCGTTGGCGTTGCATTGTTGATTATTGAGGGTATTTTTGTTTCCAAAAAATAGGTAGCACATGAAAAAGATTATTTTAGCCAATCCGCGTGGATTTTGCGCCGGCGTTGATCGGGCGATTACCATTGTCGAAAAAGCACTGGAAAAATATGGTGCGCCGGTATATGTACGCCATGAAGTAGTGCATAATAAATATGTCGTTGATGGATTGATGGCAAGGGGAGCTATTTTTATCGAAGAGATCAAGGATGTTCCCGAAGGTAGTATTCTGATTTATTCGGCACATGGTGTACCATTGTCGATTCGTCAGGAAGCCGAGGACAAAAAGCTGACGATGATTTTTGATGCAACTTGTCCGTTGGTTAACAAGGTTCATGTGGAAATTAAAAATCTGCATAAACAGGATTACACCATTATTATGATTGGGCATAAGGGGCACCCGGAAGTTGAAGGTACAATGGGGCAAGTCAAGGATCATATTCACTTGATTGAAAAAGAAGCCGATATCGATAATCTGAGCATACCGCGTAGTTGTGAAAAAATTGCGGTGGTAACCCAAACTACTTTATCCGTCGATGAAACTAAATCAATTATCGCGCGGTTAAAAGATGAATTTCCGCATTTGCGGCTACCAAAAAACGAAGATATTTGTTATGCTACCCAGAATCGTCAGGATGCGGTCAAAGAAATGGCCAATTTATGCGATGCGGTAGTAGTTATTGGCAGTAAAAATAGTTCTAATTCCAACCGTCTCAAAGAGTTAGCGGAAAACCTAGGCGTGCGCGGTTATCTGATTGACTTCGATCATGAAATTCAGGATGAGTGGTTGACTGGCGTTAATACCATTGGAGTTACTGCTGGTGCCTCGGCGCCGGAAATTTTGGTGGAGGGCGTAATTACCCGCTTGCAGCAAGCCGGATTTAAAACCATTGAAACCTTAAATGTCATTGAAGAAAACATGACTTTTGCCTTACCTAGCGAATTACGCTAATCAACTAGGAAGAATTAGTGGATACGATTGGTCTGCATACTGTAGCATTACCGGATGGCTCGCCGAAGAATTTAAAACTAACCGTATTATACGCGTTAGTTTTTTCGCTGCAAGCCTTTGCGATTGGCTGGCTATTAAGTTATTTTAAAATTTCCAATGCTGTTATTGGCGATTTTTATGCCGCAATTGCGGCGATTTTGTTGCTGTCGAATATTTTTGGATTTGGTTCGGATCGTTTTTTGACGATTCAAGTTACACGGCTCAAAAAATTTTATCTAAATTCATTGTGCAGTAATTTACAGCGCATATTTGTGTTTTTCTTTGGCCTGTTCTTAATGGTCGGGCTAATTACATTGGTACTGGATGGTATTGTATTTTTTATATTTCACCATTCGCCACAACTGATCCATAACAAGTTTTCGCATCCGGTTGAGCTGTGTTTTTTCTGTGTCTTTTTCTTTATGCTCGCCAATTTTATGGCAGCTTTTTTGCAAAGTGAAGGCTATCATAATCCGGTAATGAAAATAGCAATTTATTGTTATTTACTGCGAATTGTACTGGTGTATTTGATTTTGGTTTGGGATGTCAAGTTTAGTACCAATATTGATAAAGATTATGATTTGGTGATAACTTTATGTCTGGCGGTTTCCAGTGTTGAATTGGTCAGAATCATTGGTTATGGGCAGCATATTTATAAATATTTGCAGCGGATTAAATCATTTTCTGAAAATAATATTGATAATGGCTGGAAAAAAGATATTTGGTTATATGCGCTATTATCATTGCAATATGATTGGGTGGTAGTTGCGATAATAATTCAGGAAATGGTTGGCAATAATGAACATTTTGTCGGCGTGTTGGGCAATGTTCTGGTGATGGTGCGGCTATTTTCGCTATTGGGGCGAGTGTTTCAGCAAAATACCCGTGATGGCTTGGCGCAGGCGGTGATTTACAATTTGCAACTTAAACGGCAGCTGCGTAGAAATTTTATGATTTATGGTGGGCTAATTGGTCTCTTGTGGTTGTTATTGATAAGCTTTTCGGTTATGATAGCCAAACATTATCAGGTGATGGATTATTTATCGGCGGTACGCAATCTGATTACGGTGGCAGCAATAAAAGCCATTGTTGAAACGGTTTTTTTGGTGGTGATTTTTGCCTATTCACGTAAAATTATGCAATTATATACCTATGCTGCTACCGCGATTTACCTAGTGTTTGTCGCTAAATTGATGCTCTATCCATCATTGTCGATTGCGAATCTAATTGATACTTTTTTAGTTTTTTACTGGTTAATAACCATCTTGGAATTGATTTTGGGGTTGTTTATTATTTCATCGGCTAAATTCAAGCGAATTAATCGCCTGCTGGTGTGAGTGACGTTAAAGTTTTGAATTAGAGTTTTAGCAAATAAAGTATTTTGTAGGAACATAATATGTTTGAAAATTTATCTGCCCGTTTATCGGGTGTTGTAAAAACCTTATCCGGCAATGCCCGGTTAAGCGAGAGTAATATTGCCGATGCCTTACGTGAGATTCGGATTGCCTTATTGGAAGCCGATGTCGCGTTACCGGTGGTTAAGCAGTTTATTGCCGATGTTAAAGAAGAAGCATTAGGTGAAAAAGTCGTTGGCAGTTTAACGCCTGGACAAGCGTTAATTGATGTCGTCAATCAAAAATTAACCCAATTAATGGGCGAATTTAATGATCAATTGGATTTAAGTGCGGTACCGCCGGCAATAATTTTGATGGCTGGTCTGCAGGGGGCCGGTAAAACTACCACGGTTGGAAAATTAGCCAAACGCCTGAAAGAACAAGAACGAAAAAAAGTGCTGGGGGTGAGTGCCGATGTCTATCGTCCGGCAGCGATTGAGCAGTTAAAAACTTTGGCGAAAAGTCTTGAAATTGAATGCTTTCCTTCCGATATTTCGCAGAAACCACAGCAAATTGCCTTGGCGGCAGTTGATTATGCCAAAAAACATTATTTTGATGTGCTGATTGTCGATACCGCCGGTCGTTTGGCGATTGATGAAGTGATGATGGATGAGATCAAAGTCTTGCATCAGACCTTAAATCCGGTTGAAACGTTATTTGTGGTTGATGCAATGTTGGGGCAGGATGCGGTTAATACAGCTAAAGCTTTCAATGAAGCACTGCCGCTAACCGGGGTAATCCTAACCAAGATGGATGGTGATTCCCGGGGTGGTGCGGCGTTGTCGATTCGTCAGATTACCGGTAAACCAATTAAATTTATTGGGGTTTCTGAAAAAGTTAACGGCTTGGAGCCGTTTTATCCGGATCGCTTGGCATCACGGATTTTGGGAATGGGGGATATTTTATCCCTGATTGACGAAGTTAAGGGTAATGTTGATGAAGCCGAAGCCAAAAAATTGATGGAGAAAGTCAAGAAAGGCAAGGGCTTTGATCTTAATGATTTCAAAATGCAATTTGAACAGATGAATAATATGGGCGGGATGGGCAAGATTCTTGATAAATTACCGGGGAATATTGCCGATAAAGCGCCGCAGGTTATCAATGATAAAATGATCCGCCGCAATATTGCGATAATCGATTCGATGACCGAACAGGAACGCCGCAAACCGGATTTACTTAAAGCTTCGCGCAAACGCCGGATTGCCTTGGGTAGCGGAACTTCGGTGCAGGCGGTGAATCAGTTGCTCAAGCAATACGAGCAGGTCAGCCAGATGATGAAAAAATTCAGCGGCGGCGGAATCATGAAAATGATGAAAAATTTCAAACATATGATTCCGGGAATGTAAAAATTTAAAGAGTTATACCCAGTGGTGTAGCTCTTTTTTATTGGGTATCCAATTGTGAATGGTTATATTGATGCGCTGATTTATGTGGTTTTGACGGCAATCTCATTTGTCTTTCTCAATCAATTGATTAGCGAAATTGATCCGTGGGTGGCGCTGGTGGTTATGAGCGGCTATGCGCTGGTGCTATTTAATGCACTAAATTTTCGCGGCTTGGTTAATAGTTATCAAGCAATTATCCGTGAGAAATTAATCTGGGTTGCCATGGTATTGATGCTGGCGATAGACTGGATTAGCATGGTTTTTGCCAGTTTTTATAGTGATCCGTTTGTGGCGATGGCAGCACTGTTTATTGCTACCGCTGTGATTGGATTTTTGCGCTTATACCTTGTGCAGCGCAAAATTATTTATTTGTTAAGTACTGGATTATTGCTGCTGGTAGTTGGCTTAATGCTGGTCGGCTATAGTACGCTTGCCGGAAAACCGCTGATTGTTGGTATTTCATTGGGGATTGCTGCCGGAGTGGCTTTTTATGGCTATATTGCCAGTTCTGCCGCATTAGCGGTTCGCCAGAACTTAAGTTCATTAGCGGTGCTGGCAACCCGTTTTTGGGGCGTGTTTCTTATTGCGCTAGTCGTTGTTAAGTGGGAATTGGTTTTAGCGTTGAATATTCGGCAGTACCTGCAATTATTGGTGGTTAGTTTGGGGGCGCTGGTAATTCCGGTGTATTTCAATCAACAGGCAATTGTCAAACTGGGTGCCGAATTGACCGCGGTTTTTATCAGTCTGGTACCGCCATTAACCTACCTGATTTATATCATTTATCTCGGGCATTTCAATCTGCTTAATGGTATAATTTGTGCGAGTATTACCGTAGCGTTGTTATTGCCAAAGTTGTTACTGCTAATCAATAATCGGCGCTGATTGACCATCCGGTTATTTAACTAAGAATGGAAGTTATATCATGTATCGCGAGCTAAGTTTTCAGTTGATGTTTGTGGCAATTTTTGCGGTAGCCAATAATTTCAAATCGCTGGGTAAATTTATCGAAATTACCAATGGACTAAATCGTCACGAACAGTTTAAATTAAGCCTCAGTGCAACTCTGGCATCGTTGTCGGTTATGCTAATTGCCTTGTTGTTTGGCGAATCACTATTACGCTTTCTGAGCCTGTCACTGGATTCATTTCGCGTTGCCGGGGGAATTATTTTAGCGATTTTGGGGATTGATATGATTCATGCCCGCAAAACTGTTGATGAAAATGAATTAAACAATATTCCGCACAATTATTCGCTGGTTATTTCCTCTGCAATTATTCCGGTGGCAATTCCGCTGACTACCGGTGCCGGTACTTTTTCGACCATCATAATTCTGGTCGATGCGGTTGGCAATAATTGGCGCTTGTATGCCCAACTGGTCGGGGCGATACTCTTACAAACCGGCTTTATTTTCGTGATCTTTCGCTATTCAGATAATATTTTGCGGGTACTCGGACGAACCGGAATGAGTGTCTTGATTCGGATTGTCGGACTGTTTACCTTAACGCTGGGGGTGCAGTTTATTACCACGGGATTAAAAGCAATTTTTCCCGGTTGGGGGATGTGAGGTATAAAAATATAGCCGCCGGTATTGATTAAACTAACGATTGGCTGACATGATAAAATTATTGATTAAATTTTATTTTTATGAATGAGAGATAACAGTGACGGAACAAGAATTTCTAAAAACGCTGGAAGATACGTTGTGGGCAAGTGCCAATAAATTACGGGGAACTATTAATTCCAGCGATTATAAGGACGTGGTGCTGGGGCTGGTATTTTTGAAATATATCGGCGATGCTTTTTCTTTACGACGGAGTGAGGTTAAACAATCATTAAGTGATCCGGCGAGTGAAATTTATCTGCCCAATGACTTTGCTGACGAAGACGAATATCTGGCAGAGATTGAAACTGAATTAAATTTGCGCGATTATTATATTGCCAAAAATATCTTTTATATTCCACCTGCCGCGCGCTGGGAAACGTTGATTGGCTGCAGTGCCTATAAAGCCGGTGATGTTTTGCCATGGAAAAATGATAAGGGTGAGGAGCAAAAATTTCAGAGTCTGGCGCATTTGCTGGATAATGCACTGGAAGTTATCGAAAAAGATAACAGCAAATTAAAAGGGATTTTAAATAAATCCTACCGGCGGTTGCAGGTTGATAATATCAAACTGAAAGACCTGATGCTGTTAATCAATAATATCCCATTTGAACATGAGTCGATGGGATCCAAAGATATTTTGGGACACGTTTACGAGTATTTTTTGGGGAAATTTGCGCTGAATGAGGGCAAGGGCGGCGGCGAATTTTATACACCCAAATCAATTGTTACGCTGATTGTCGAAATGTTGGAACCTTTTGCCGGACGGGTTTATGATCCGGCATGCGGTTCGGGCGGATTTTTTGTCCAGAGCGAGCGCTTTGTCAAAGAGCATCAGGGGCGGATTGAAAATATTTCGATATATGGGCAGGAGCAAAATTCTACCACCTGGAAACTAGCCGCCATGAATCTGGTAATTCGCGGGCTGGATTTTAATCTCGGCAAAGAGCCGGCAGATACTTTCTTAACCGACCAGCACCCGGATTTACGCGCGGATTATATTATGGCAAACCCAATGTTTAATCAAAAAGACTGGTTTAATCCACAATTGGAAAAAGATTTGCGCTGGAAATATGGCTTGCCGCCAAATAATAATGCCAATTTTGCGTGGATGCAGCACATGATTTACCATCTGGCGCCGCACGGTTCGATGGGGCTACTGCTGGCAAATGGTTCAATGAGTTCACAAACCGGCAGCGAGGGAGAGATTCGCCGTAAAATTGTCGAAGCGGATTTGGTGGAATGTATGGTGGCATTACCCAGTCAATTATTTACCAATACTCAAATTCCGGCATGTATCTGGTTTTTAACCAAAAATAAGACTGCGGACGAGAATAAGCGCGAGCGGACACAACAAGTTTTATTTATTGACGCGCGGGAACTTGGATTTATGCAGGATCGCGTGCTGCGGGTTTTTGATCCGGCGGATATTGCCAAAATCAGCACAACTTTCCATAATTGGCAACGTGGACACGATTATCAGGATATTGCTGGTTTTTGTAAATCGGTAACGGTGGAACAAATCGTCAAAGAAGATTTTATTCTCACGCCGGGACGTTATGTTGGAATTGCCAAAGCTGCCGAGGATGGCGAACCGTTTGCCGAAAAAATGACTCGCTTAACAAATGAACTTGGAGGTTTATTTGCCAAGTCGCATCAATTGGAAGCGGAAATCCGGATCCAGCTAAAAAAAGTTGGCTATGAAATTTAAACCTAAAAACGGCAATTAATCAGCTATGCGTCATTCCTGCGTAGGCAGGAATCCAAAATTTAGCTCACCTTTCTGGTGATTAATGGATTCCGCATCAAGTGCGGAATGACAAAGGTTACGAGACATAAATGGCTATTCAACTGCCGAATCTAGGTTAAATCGTTGCTACTAACTTTTGATATTAATGATGAACGTGATTATTTTCTGACGATTTTACCGATTCATGAAAGCTTTGTGCCAAAATTAGGTGAGGCCCAAGATGGGGTACAAGATGAATTGCAGCTAAGTACTTTTGCGCAGAAATTTTTGAATGTTATGTCGGATAGCCCATTAAGTCGACAGGAAATAATGCAATTGATCAATCAACAAAATACTACTAAGAGTGTTCGTAATGCATTTGGCAAACTATTGGAATTACAACTTATTGCTTATACTTTACCGGGTAAACCCAGCAGCAAAAATCAGCGCTATGTTTTGACACAACTGGGGCGAGAATACCGGCAGCGGTTGGGCGTAACTAAAACTAGGTAAGACATCATGAATAAAAAAACTATTATTACTGTAAAAGAGCGCAATATCACGGTGCTGGCGCATAATCAGGATGATTATATTTCACTGACCGATATGGCAAAAGGGTTTGGCGATGATATTCTAATCTATAGTTGGATGAGAAACCGTAATACCCTTGAATTTATCGGAATATGGGAACAAATTCATAATCCAGATTTTAAAGGTGGCGAATTCGAGACCTTTAAAACTCAAGCCGGGTTAAATAGCTTTCATTTAACACCTAGAAAATGGATTGACGCGACTAATGCCATTGGGATTATTTCAAAATCTGGGCGTTATGGCGGTACTTACGCACATAAAGATATTGCTTTTGAATTTGGCAGCTGGCTGAGTCCGGAATTTAAGTTATATCTGATTAAAGAGTTTCAGCGCCTCAAAGAGGAAGAAAACCAACGACTATCCTTAGGCTGGAATCTTAATCGGACTTTGGCAAAAATTAATTATCGGATTCATACTGATGCTATCAAAAATCATCTAATTCCGCAAAAATTAACCAAAGAGCAAAAAAATCAAACCTATGCGAGTGAGGCAGACATCTTAAATACGGCGTTATTTGGCATAAGTGCCAAGGAATGGCGTGAGCAAAATCCAGATTTAAATGGTAATATTCGTGATTATGCGACAATAGAACAATTATTGGTGTTGGCAAATTTGGAAAGCATGAACGCTGAATTTATACGAATGAGCTTATCTCAAGCTGAAAGACTGGAGCGCTTAAATCAGATTGCGATAACCCAGCTAAAATCATTGCTGAATAATCAGCATTTAAAGAAATTAATTGGAAACAATGACTAATGGACACGAGGAATAATATTTTAGATAATGAAGCCGGAAATCTGCCGGATGGCTGGGAAATCAAAAAGCTTGGCGATATCTGTTCAAAATTGGCAAGCGGTGCAACACCTACTGGTGGTGATTCTTCATATAAAACCAGTGGAATATCACTTATTCGTAGCCAGAATGTGTTAGATTTTACGTTTAGCCATAATGGTTTGGCTTTTATTGATGATGATCAAGCCAAAAAATTAAAAAATGTGGAAATTCAAGAAAAAGACATATTAATCAATATTACCGGTGATTCGGTGGCTAGATGCTGTACTGTACCAAATAAAGTATTACCTGCACGAGTTAATCAGCATGTAATGATCATACGTGTGAATGATAAAACATGTAATATTGATTATATTAAGTATTATTTATTAAATCCTGATACTAAAAATTATTTGTTATCATTATCTTTAAGTGGTGCGACTAGGAAAGCATTAACAAAAATTATGCTGGAAAATTTAGAGATCAGATTGCCGCCGATAGAAGAGCAAAAAGAGATTGCAGCAATATTATCCAGCCTTGATGATAAAATCGAACTCAACCAGCAAATCAATAAAAAGCTCGAAGAAATGGCGCAAGCTCTCTTTAAAGAGTGGTTTATTGATTTTAACTTTCCCGACGAAAACGGCAACCCTTACCGCGATTCCGGCGGTGCCATGATTGATTCCGAACTAGGGCAAATCCCCGCCTCTTGGTCAGTCGGCAAACTTGGCGATTATGTTACGATAAAACGAGGTGGATCGCCGAGACCAATTCAAGAATATTTATCAGATTGCGGTTTACGATGGCTGAAAATTTCGGATGCCACTGCAACAGTTGCACCTTTTATCTTTGATATTAAGGAGTTCATCAGAGAATCTGGTATAAGTAAAACGGTATTATTGAATAAAGGATCACTCGTGTTATCCAATAGTGCAACGCCAGGAATTCCTAAGATATTAGCAGTTGATTCTTGCATTCATGATGGTTGGCTTTATTTTCAGAATTCTAAATTTTCAAATGAGTTCTTATATCTGCTCTTTAAAGATATTAGAGTGCAACTAGTGCAACAAGGCAACGGTAGTGTATTTACTAATTTAAAAACAGATATAGTAAAAAGCCACTTGATGGCTATACCAGATAATATTGTGTTGAATAAGTTTAATGAATTAGCCAGTATAGTATTTTTACAAATGAAATCAAATTGTCAGCAGATTAACAATCTTACATGTTTACGTAATATGCTATTGCCAAAACTAATGTCTGGTGGGATTAAAATATGAGTAAAAAAACACTAGAGTCTATTACTGTTAAAAATATCTTAGATAATTATGTTTTCATTAATCCAGTGAAATTGATTTTTAAACGATCTCTTGGGCATGAAGATGTTTTTAATAAAATACAATCTCACCATAGTAAACCATTTACTTACAGTATAAGAGTTAATGGTAGAGTTAGAGAAGTGCATTTCCCAAATTATTTTACTTATTTTCACGTTGCAACTTCAATATGTAAAAATCTGGAGGAGTTAAATTTAAGTAAGTCAAAATTTAATCGGTTACAAATAGATTGGTGTAACCGTAAACTAAAACCCGACAATTATCGTAGGTGTTTTAAAAAAGATAAGAATGATTTAAAATTTAAATATGACTGCTTATCATTTTTTGATATAAGTAATTTTTATAATTCGATATATACCCATTGCTTTGAGCACATTCGTAGTGAAAAAGTCGGTTTTATTGATGCACAAGTCATAAAATTGAACTCTAAGAAAACCAAAGGGTTATCACTTGGGAATGCTTTATCAACTATTTGTGCTGACAAAATTATGGAGTTTTTTTGCACATGGT
This sequence comes from uncultured Neisseria sp., assembly GCA_964488065.1. GTDB lineage: Bacteria > Pseudomonadota > Gammaproteobacteria > Burkholderiales > UBA11063 > Aquella. Next base: position 58,240 of record CAZATM010000157.1, on the reverse strand, counting down.
TAAATTCTGGTTTTAATAATCCAAAATTTAGAATAGTTAATTGTGATATATCTTTTTTTTCAGATCAAATTTATATAAAACATAACTTGGAAGATACTCAATATATTTACGAGAAAGTCAAAAAAATTATAGCCTCCGATTATTTTGAGTTTAGATTATCGGAACCTAAATATAAGGTTTTTACATACAAAGATGTGATTAAAGATAATATTTTTGATAAAAATCTTGAACACCTAAGGGCAATATTTCAAACCGAAATTATTGGTGATGCAGAACCAGAACGCTCAACCTTTCCACATGAGGAATTGCGATTATTAAAGCATTTTTTTAATACTTTACTCGACCAACTTATAAACTCAAATTTAGATAAAAACCTACATGAAACATTCGTTAAAGTAGCTATTAAATCAAGTTTTGCATCTCCTGTTCATTTGCATATGTTGTATAGTGCGATTACCGTTGCCAAAGTAGATGATTTAGATGAGGTAAAAAACGCAGTATTATATTTAATGTCTAACTATCCAATAATAATTTACGATATGTTTCAGCTTTCTATGTTTGATGCTATGGGTTTTAAAGCGCTGATAACTGAGGAAGATATGCAAATTTTATATTATAAATTAACCAAATATGATGTAAATGATTATGAACTATTGTATTGGTTCATAAAAGTAGTGATATTAAGGCAAACAGATAAAAAGAATTATGAATCAATAAAATATGCTAATAAAATCTTAGTTGCATTTGTTATTAGAAACGCTCCAAGCTTGTTGGATGATGAAATACTAAATAAGTTAGATAATATTATTGCGAGCTTAGATAATGTGGTAAATGAAAATTGGCTGATATTTTATGAATATTCATTATATAAAAATAATTTCTTGCCATCTCCTAAAGAAGAATCAACCATGTGTATTAAGCAGTTAGTACCAGTTGTAAATGAATTGTTAAGGAAAAAAGTATCATTTATTAACAATATAGATGAGTTATTGCAAATTAATGAAGTTTCAAGGAGTAGGAGATGGGATTATGATGAGATTCCAAACATACCGGTTATTCTATGGAATGAAGCTGTGGAAAGATCAGGATATCATGATTATTAATTATGATTACGAGTGATTATGTTGTGTTTTGATAAGCTTGTATTGGTTGGTTTTATTGGGGGTATGATATATGATTAACAGCGAGCAAATTAGTAAGTTAAGTTTAAGGTATGTTGATGGCAAAAATCAGTTTGATTATTTAGATATGTACTACGGAGCTGAGTCGCTCTTTGAGTTTTCTAGATTTTTACGGATTGCATTACATGCTTTGGTTAATAATGAAGTAATAGAGAAAGCTACATCATCTAAGGGGTTTAGTCTAGAATTATCTCATTCAAAAAAATCATCTTATATTCAAGATATAATTCTTTTTGCACACCAACAGAAGGACAATATTTTAGTTGGCATAGGCGGAGGTGCTTTATATGATCTTCTAAAGTGGAGTGTATATAATGCACTAGGCAAAGGGAAAGAGTATTTTGATAAAATTACCAATAGAAAAGCAAAACAAGCAATAACTAAATTAATAGAGAATAATGCAGAAGTTGATTTAGAACTCGTTTTAGAAAAAATATTAAGAAAGTCATTGTCTCCTGTAAAATCTCAATTATTAAATATTGAATTAAGTATTGGTCGTAATAAGGAAATATATACCTTCACAGAAGATGAATTAAATTATCTTGAGACAGAAGTTATTGAATCAGAAATAGAGGTGGTATCGGCTATGATAACAAGATTTAATGCCAGAACAGGAACTGGGCGATTAGCGCTGAGTCAAGATGGAAAATCATATGGATTTACACCTGAGAACGTGCTTTCAGATAAGAAGAAGATATTATTAGCTAATAATTTAAGTGTTTATACGCAGGGTGCAGAAATTAGTATAAAGGTAAAATTACAAAAGGTTCTAGGCGTAAATAAAAAATTAAAAAGATATATTCTTGTGGATGTAATAGAATGAATAAAGAACGATTGATTATAAAGAATTTATTTACATTGAAAGATGTAGATATTGAGCTTGGCAAATATAACGTATTTATTGGCGAGCAAGCCAGCGGTAAAAGCCTAATAATCAAAATATTATTCTTTTTTAGAAGCATATTGTTTACACCGATTCGAATGTACCAGACGGATTCAGAAGAGTTGCAGAAATTTTTTATTCATCTATTCTGTGATTCGTTGGATATAAATGATTTTAATCTAAATGCTACGATAAAATATCAAGTTGGTAGCTATGAAATTGTGATTTCTATTAGCGATGATAAAGTTATTTTAGATACTAATCAGAACTTAGTTAATCTCTATACTGAGAGTCGCCAATTGTTGCTTAATAAAAATTTGGAAATTCAACACAATGGGACTTATCCAGAAGCAATCCATTTCCCAATTATGGAAATGGAGGTTCAAAGGGTCATAGAAAGTAGTTCACTTGGTAAAATATCTTTTGTCAGATTTTTACCTGCTGGCAGGATGTCATTTTTTACTATTTTAAACAACCTATTTAATACAATGGGTAACGATAAAATTAATTTAGACCAGTTAATGGTAACTTTCGGGCAAGACTATCAAAAAGCATTTTCTGAGTTTAATAATCTTAGGGACGATACAAAATATCGATTGCCAGTATTTAATGAAATTTCAGAAAAAATATTAAAAGGTAAGTATGTTTATGATCAGTTAGGCGGTTATATTCAGCAGGATGAGTTTCAAACTAAGTTGGTGGATGGTTCATCCGGACAGCAAGAGTTTCTACCAGTTTATATGATTTTACGTCATTATGTGTTATCGGGATTTGATCGAGGCAATCTTTATATCGAAGAACCGGAAGCGCACTTGTATCCATCGGCGCAAAAGGCAATTACCGAATTATTGGTCTATGTAACCAACGTAACCAATAGCGATGGCTTGTATATTACTACCCATAGCCCGTATATTTTAACGGTGCTGAATAATCTGATTTTGGCAAATGATGTCAAGGATAAACAGACGCTATTTGATAAAGATTTGTTGGTACCGTTTGAAGAAGTTCGCGCCTATTATATTGCCGATGGTGGCGCGCGGGATTTGCGTGATTATGAAAACCGTCTGATTTTAGCCGATAATTTGGATAAAGTATCCGAGCAGACCGCGCTGGACTTTGATGACTTGCTGGATTTAAAATATGAGTAGTTGTATTCAGTCGGTAAATCACAGCCAGATTAAGTGTGAGGAAAAACAGAGTAAATTTATTTTGTTAAATCCAGAGCGTAAAAATGTTGATTATATTGTGGTTGATGGCTGTCTTTATCCACGGGGACATCATGATTTATGCTGTGATTACGTGCTTAATTTTGATGATAAGACGGTGTTTGTGGAGCTAAAGGGTAGCGATATTGCACATGCAATTAAGCAAATTTTAGCAACTAAACAAGATGCAAAATTTACAATTAACCCAGATAAAACCGCGGTAGTTGTCAGCAGCAAAACACCTAAAGATGATCAATCATTACGATTACAAAAAATCCATTTAAAAAAGCAGGGAATTACCTTGCTACAAGGCAATAGCCCGCTATCCAAGAGGTTGAGTGAGTTATAGTGGATACCATCTTAGAAAGAAATTGTATGAACCATATTATAAACCAGCAGGTAATTAATCCAATTCAGCTCCATTATGACAATATACCGCTGGCAGTATTTCTAGTTGGGACTAATGGCAGTGGCAAGAGTTCGTTACGTAATTATCTAAATTTGAGCGATATTCAGACTAATATTGATCCGGATGTTTTAAATCGGGTGTATCGGACAAAATATCCAGATACTTACCAAGTAGAGGCTGGCAAACAGGCTTTAAGAATGTATGATGATGCGCTGCAAAAAGGCTTGAATATTTGTCTGGAAAGTACTTTGGCTGGGCGTGGTACTATGCAACGGGTTATTGCAGCAAAAAATGCTGGATATTTTACTTTGGCTTATTATATTGGTTTAAATAGTGTTGAATTAAATTTGGAGCGAGTTGCTCAGCGTGTAGCTCGTGGTGGGCATGATATTCCAGAAGATATAGTTCGGCGTAGGTTTAATGAGTCTGCCAATAATTTGGTGCTAATTAAAGATTATTTAGATGAAATCTACTTATTAGATAATAGTGAAGCCAATTTTGAACTACAGTCATCTATAATTGCGAAAAAGAAAACCACTTATTTAAGATTAAGTAAACCATGGGCTCAGAAATTAATTGAACGACTATAAAATTTTAAGGCATGTTCTTCGCATCGAGAAAACTCGTCATTTGAAAGAAATTGATTAATACAAGGTAGTAGTATGCTAAATGAAAACCTGCTCGAACAGCAAACTTTAAGCTGGTTTGCCGATAATGGTTATACGGTTATCAATCCGGATCGTGATGATTATCATCAGGTAGTTTTATTCTCCCGCCTGCAAGAGAGTTTGCAGCGCATCAATCCGCAGTTGCCGCTTACGGCAATTGAGCTGGCGATTGATGTTTTAACTAAAATTAGTGAAGCAAATCTGGTTAAACGCAACCGGATTTTTCATCATTATCTGGTTAATGGCGTTGCCGTTAGTTATAAACAGGATGGCGAAGATAAGCATGAAACGGTTTTCATTGTTGATTTTAATCAGGCAGCAAACAATGACTGGTGTGTGGCAAATCAATTTAGCGTAATTGGCAATAAGCGCCGCTTGCGTCCGGATGTGGTGGTTTTTCTCAACGGTTTGCCGCTGGGTGTGATTGAGCTGAAAAATCCGGCGGATGAAAATACTGATATTTGGGATGCCTATAGCCAACTGGAAACTTACAAAACTCAGGTGGCGGATTTATTTAGTTATAACGAAGCCTTGATTATCAGTGATGGTTTAATGGCACGGGTCGGCTCGTTAACCGCCAATGCCGAAAGGTTTATGCCGTGGCGGGTGGTTGATGATTATAATCAGCGCAATGGTTATGAATTGGAGCTGGAAACCGTCGTTAAAGGCTTTTTTAAACCAGATTTATTGCTGGATTATCTGCGTTACTTTGTCTTTTTTGAAGATGATAATGGTTTTTTAATCAAAAAGATTGCCGGTTATCATCAATTTCATGCGGTGCGCTCGGCGGTATCTGCGGCAATTAGCGCTTTTGAGAGTGGCAGCGGGCAAGGTGGCGTGGTATGGCATACCCAAGGTTCGGGTAAAAGCATTTCGATGTGCTCGTTGGCAGCAAAATTATTATCTGCACCGCAATTAAATTTACCGACGATTATTATTGTTACCGATCGCAACGATTTGGATGGGCAATTATTGGAACAGTTTTCCAAAGTGGAAGAGCTGTTGGGTAGCCAACCACAAGCGATTGACAGCCGAGCGGATTTGCGCACGGTATTAAAGAAACAAAATGCCGGTGGTATAATCTTTACGACTATTCAGAAATTTACCTTGTTGGATAATGAAGAGAAACATCCGGAATTAAGTTTGCGCAAAAATATCATCGTCATTGCCGATGAGGCGCACCGCAGTCAATACGGGTTTAAAACCCGCCTCAATCAACAAACCGGAACCTATCAGCAGGGTTATGCCAAATCGATGCATGAAGCCTTGCCCAATGCGACTTTTATCGGTTTTACCGGTACGCCGGTAGAAACCAGCGATAAAGACACCCGCAAAGTTTTTGGTGAATATATCAGTGTTTATGATATTCAGGATGCGGTGGCGGATGGTGCAACGGTACCGATTTATTATGAAAGCCGGCTGGCAAAATTGGGGCTGGATGACAGCAAATTGACCGCATTAAATCAGGAAGTTGAAGAGGTTTTGGAAAGCGAGGAATTATCCGCCCGCGAACGCGAGAAAAGCAAATGGAGCGCCTTGGAAAAGCTGGTTGGTGCTCAGCCACGGATAGATTTGATTGCCGGAGATTTATTGCAGCATTTTGCCGCGCAAAGCGGCAAGGCAATGCTGGTATGTATGAGCCGGGATATTTGCGTGCGGATGTATGATGCACTTGCCAGACGTTGCCCTGAATGGTTTAGCGATGATATCGACAGCGGCGCGGTTAAAATTATTATGACCGGCAGCAGCAGCGACAAACCCGAATTTCAAAAACATATTTATAGCAAGCAGCAACGCAAACGGCTGGAAAAGCGCTTTAAAGATCCAGATGATCCACTGCGGCTGGTGATAGTCCGCGATATGTGGCTAACCGGTTTTGATGCGCCGTGTTGTCAAACCATGTATCTGGATAAGCCGATGCGCGGACATAATCTGATGCAGGCAATTGCGCGGGTTAATCGGGTATTTAAAGACAAACCCGGTGGTCTGGTTGTCGATTACATCGGAATTGCTACTGATCTAAAATACGCGTTTAAAACTTATATTGATGCGCGCGGTAAAGGTGAATTGGCGCCGGATAATACCCGGGTGGTTAATTTATTATTGGCAGATATCGGTGCCATGCGCGATTTTCTTGCCGGATTTGATTATAGCAGTTACCCCAGCAAACCATTATTACTATTGGCGCCACTGGTTAATTATGTACTGGAGCAGACCGATGGAAAAAAGCGTTATCTGGATTTAATGGCGCGGATTGCTGCCAATTATTCCTTATGTCAGGGACGGGATGAGATTGCGCCTTATGCCAAAGAGCTGGCGTTCTGGCAGGCGGTGCAAAGTGCAATTATCAAATACACCGCGGTGAATCATAAAATTGAACGGCTTTATAATGACAGTGTAATCCGCGGAATTTTGGATAATGCTATTAATACCGATGGGATTGCCGATATTTTTAGTCTGGCTGGGATTAATAAACCGAATATCAGCTTGATTTCCGATGAATTTTTGGATGAAGTTCGTCATTTGAAACTGAAAAATCTGGCGGTGGAATTGCTGAATAAATTGATTAAAGATGAAGTAAAAGCAAAATTACATAATAATTTAGTATTGGAGAAACAGTTTAGTGACCGCTTGATTGGCACCATGAACAAATATCATAGTCGCTCGCTGGAAACTGCCGAAGTTATGCACGAATTATTTATTCTGGCTAAAGAAGTTAAAGGTAAGATTGAACAAAATCAACATTTAGGTTTGAACGCGGATGAAGTGGCTTTTTATTATGCCTTAGCCGATAATCACGAGGCACTAGCGGTATTGGGCGATGCGACGTTAAAGCAAATTGCAATAGAATTAACCGATGCATTACGCGCCAAAGCGACCATCGATTGGCGTGAAAAAGAGAGTATCCGGGCAAGTATGCGCTTACAAATCCGGCGTTTACTTCGGAAGTATAAATATCCGCCGGATAAGCAGGAAGCCGCGATTGAAGTCGTGATTAAGCAGGCTGAGGTTTTATGCGACGAATGGGTATAGTCTTGGTAACTGGTTAATACGCAGATGCGCTTGGTCTAGAGCTAAGTTACGAAGCTGCTTCTGGTTGTTCTAGTTTGATTTCATCGAATGAATAGATAAATAGCAGATTGATTAGCAATGGTACAATCATATAAATGGCACCGAATTGCAGATTATCCAAATTATAATGGCTTAATAGCGGGTTGTGTAAATTTAGTTCCAGTCCTTTTAATAGCCAGCCCATTATACCACTGATAACTGCGGTCATAAATACCAGCGAGCTAAACAACCATTCGCGGTATTTGATTAGTAGATATCCCGCGACAATACTGCCTAGTAGAGTAAATAACCACGGCACAACGAATATTCCCAGATTAGAGATTAATAAACCAACGATTACTAATTTGCGATTGTGCATGATTACTTACTCCACTTGCTATATCAATTAGGCCAAAATTACATTTTTAGTAACGACTTGAGTCATTTTTATTAGAACCCAGCTAATTACTAATACGGCGATAACCATTTCAATCACACCAATTGTATGCCAAAATGCTCCTGCGGCAGTATTCATTCCAATGTAATTCGCATATTTGATCAATGCAGTTGAACCAATTGCCATCGGGAAAGTGAATGAGGCGTAAATCGGAATAAATGCAATTCTAAAGGCATTAATGCGAAACATTGAAATATATACCAGTGAGGTCATCATCAAAGCTAAAGCCAGTAAAAAACCAACAATCATTGGATTAGGGTTGGGAAAGGCGGTTAGATAACCAGCCAGGCATAAACTTGCAGGTGCCCCCATAATTGCGAAAGATGGTAATTGGGCATCCTGAATCCGGTCGCCAAATACCAGACGATACATCATTGCCGGCAGCATGATGCAATAAAGGACGAATCCGAGATAAAAGATTGCATGAGTAATAATTGGTGCGTGCATATGACTGCCGGTCACACAGGCAACAACGATTCCAACTGGCGGTACATACCAGCTCGGTAGCATATGGTTTAAATCAAAATCTTTGGCACGATGATAGATAAAACTGCCAGCAAAGATTAAGTGTAAAATTATTGCAGCATACCAGAGAATTTGTCCGGTTACTAGTGAGAAATTGGTGATAATATCTGCCAATACCATCAAACACATATCAAATGCCGGAATGAAGCTACCTAGTACCGGGTGGGTGATTTCCTGCCACAATAATTTTGGGTGCGCCAATTTTTTTACTGCAACCAGTAGCAGGATGATGGCGGCAATCGTTGCGCAAACATAGCGCAAGCTATCATGTATTTCTAATGCCAGGACATTGCCGATTCCGGCGGTACCCAATGCCAAACCAGATACGGCAACGGGTAATTTGGTCAGATTATTTACTAATTTTTTCATGATTTCCTCAGTGTGATTATGTTTTGTTCTGGCGTTATTTTAGGTGATTATTGGTGTTATTCACAATAGATAAAATTTCTATAGGCTATAGCTAACTCACTTCCAAATGATCTATTTTGATTTCACTCCTTACCTATTATTTATAGGCGGTGTCGCTCATCAATGCAGCTCATTTGATTTGAGGTTAGCTATAGTGATGAGGATGGATGATTTTAATACACTAAGTTTGACGATGAATAAAAAAGAGGTAGCCGATTGGGGCTACCTCAATTACCTAAGACGATTACATCTAGCGGATATCAAAGCGATCGGCATTCATAACCTTGCACCACGCGGCAACAAAATCAGCAATGAATTTTTGTTGGTTGTCATCTTGCGCATAGATTTCAGCATAAGCGCGTAATACCGAATTGGAGCCAAAAACCAGATCAACCCGGGTAGCCGTCCATTTGGTTTTACCGCTCTTACGCTCGACAATTTCATATGAATTTCTTCCGGTTGGTTTCCAGCTATAATTCATGTCGGTAAGATTTACAAAGAAATCGTTGCTTAAAACGCCTTCTTTATCGGTAAAGACACCGTGTTTGCTACCGGCATAATTAGTTCTCAATACCCGCATTCCACCGATTAGCGCCGTCATTTCTTTGGCGGTTAACTGTAGTAATTGCGCGCGATCCAGCAGCAACTCTTCAGGCATGACAACATAATCATTGCGCTTTTGCCAATTGCGGAAGCCATCGGCAAGCGGTTCCAAAACCGCGAATGCTTCGCTGTCGGTCATTTCGGCGCTAGCATCTCCGCGTCCCGGAGTAAATGGAACCTCAATCGTTACGCCTGCGGCTTTGGCGGCTAATTCAATACCGACATTTCCTGCCAAGACAATGGTATCGGCAATGCTGGCACCAGCAAGTTGCGCCAATGGTTCGAGGACAGCTAGGACTTTTGCCAAGCGTTGTGGTTCGTTGCCTTCCCACTCATTTTGCGGTGCCAAACGAATCCGCGCACCATTTGCTCCGCCGCGCTTATCCGAACCGCGATAAGTTCTGGCGCTATCCCAGGCGGTGGCAACCAGCTCGCTGATAGTTAGCCCGCTGGCTGCGATTTGTTTTTTGAGTGCCACAATATCGTAATTTCTATTTCCGGCAGGTATAGGATCTTGCCAGATTAAATCTTCAGCTGGAACATCTGGGCCGATGTAGCGCGATTTTGGTCCCATATCGCGGTGAGTTAATTTAAACCATGCGCGGGCAAAAGTTTCTGAGAAATAGGCATGGTCGTGGTAGAATTTTTCAGAAATTTTGCGATATTCCGGATCAATTTTCATTGCCATATCGGCATCGGTCATAATCGGCATCCGTTTAATCGATGGGTCTTCAACATCAGCGGGTTTATCGGCTTCTGAGATATTAATAGGCTCCCATTGCCAAGCGCTGGCGGGGCTTTTTTTAAGTTCCCAGTCATAATTCAGCAATAAATGGAAATAACCGTTATCCCACTGGGTTGGATTGGTAGTCCATGCGCCTTCCAAGCCGCTGGATACCGTATCACGCCCGATGCCACGGGATTTATTATTTACCCAGCCCAATCCTTGTTCTTCAATTTCAGCCCCTTCCGGTGCGGCACCGTGATTAGCCGGATTACCATTGCCATGAGCTTTACCAACGGTGTGACCACCAGCAGTCAGGGCGACGGTTTCTTCATCATCCATGCCCATCCGTGCAAAGGTGACTCGGACATCGTGGGCGGTTTTTAGTGGATCGGGTTTGCCATCAACACCTTCGGGATTAACATAAATCAATCCCATCATTACGGAAGCTAATGGATTTTGCAAATCGCGTTCACCGGAATAGCGACTGCCTTCGCCGCCACTGGGCTGCAGCCATTGTTTTTCCGAACCCCAGTAAATATCTTTTTCCGGATGCCAAATATCTTCACGCCCGAATGCAAAACCATAGGTTTTTAAACCCATTGATTCATAGGCCATCGTGCCGGCCAGAATCATCAAATCCGCCCAACTGATTTTATTACCGTATTTTTTCTTGATTGGCCACAATAACCGGCGGGCTTTATCCAGATTGACATTGTCCGGCCATGAATTTAGCGGAGCGAAGCGTTGATTGCCGCTGCCAGCACCGCCGCGCCCATCGGCAGTACGATAAGTTCCGGCAGAATGCCAAGCCATCCGGATCATCAAACCACCGTAATGTCCCCAATCGGCAGGCCACCATTCCTGGGAATCAGTCATTAAGGCTTTAACATCTTGTTTAAGTGCACGAACGTCAAGTTTTTTCAGTTCTTCGCGATAGTTGAAGTTTTCGTCAAATGGATTGGTTTTGCGATCATGTTGATGCAAAATATCCAGATTCAGTGATTTAGGCCACCAAGCCATTACATTATTGGCGGTTTCGGTATTAGCTCCGTGAACGACTGGACATTTACCTTGGGTTGCGGTCATTGTTTTTCTCCTGTGGATTAATTAATCTGGGTGCTGGCTTCTAAAGTAAAATCCAGCCTAAATATCATGCGAGGATTTTACTATAGCTTGGTTGGCATGTGCCAATTATAAAAAATAATCTACTTGATAGTTGCAGGCTATTAGATAAGCCAAAAATGGAACTGAATGTTAATTTATGAAGTCTGATTTAACCAAAATTAGTCAAGTGTGGTATTTTTGTTAATATTTATAATATACTGTATTGAAATAATAAATTAACATTTTTAGCTTGGGTGTCTATGTGTTTTTTTAGTTATCTGGATTAATTGAAATTGACGAATAATTGATGATGATATAATCGCAAACATAGCACAGCTGATACAGGATTTATTATAAAGTCAGAGATTAGTGATCTGATTTTATATAATTTATTGATGGCGATAAAGGTGCAGTTAAATATTTATTATTTGGGAAAAAATATGTCGGCAAAGCAATTTAAAAATTTATTCATAATGTTTGTTATATTGATATTGACTGCTTGTAGCGGAAATGGTAGCAGTTCTAATGCCAACAATAATGAGGAAAGTACGGTTAATCTTTCCTTGACTGCACCAGACCAATATCCGGCAGGTATTGCGACAACCGCTTATTTGACAGTTGTAAACGCTTCTACCTCGGTAGCGAATAATTTAACTTATCGAGTTGCCGGTAATAATACCGGTGCCGACATCCAAGTCGATAGTGCTAGTAGTGTCAAGTGTGAGAGTATACCAGCGCTAGGCAGTTGTATTTTGACTGTGTCGATCAGTGCTGGTTCAAATCCTGGCAGCTTTGCAATTGCGGTTAGTTCCAGTAATCAAAGTAATAGCTTGGGGGCTAAATTAAAGTCAATAATTGGGCTCGATTCTCAAACTAATATAATTAAAGCTAATATTGGCTTAACAACAATGTCTGCCAATAGCGAGTCTGGTGCAAATGGGATAAGTTTTTTGTATTCTCCAACGATTACGGTTGAAACCAGCGGAGCAACTTCACTATCAGTTGTCGCGGTAGTTGGGCAAAATGCGGGAAACAATTTTAATACTATTAATTTAACTACTCAATCCGGAACACCGTTAAATTTTGAAGTGGTTTCCGGGAATAGCGGAACGGGGATGACCAATCTAGTGGCTGGTTCTGTTGTAACTTTCGTGCTCAAAATTCCAGCAGGCGCAACTTCACCATATCAATTTTACGCCCAAACAACTAAAAATAGTTCGCTGGTAAATCAAGGAACAGTGCCTCAATCAGTCGTTCTTAGCTCTTCGGTAAAAGGTGTATTAATAGTCCAACCAACTGGCTTTAATCTTTCAACTGCAGATAATTACACGTCACAAATAATTACCTATACCAATACTGGTAATGGTTTAATCAATGGGTTGGCTATTGAAAAACCACAATCTCCAATAAAGATAGTAGCCAATGATTGTCCGACTTCTCTGGAAGCAGGAAGAAGTTGTCTTGTTGTGTTAAATCTAACGGCGACGGAATCAAGCGGTTCCGGTTCATTAGTTGCTACTTATGATGATGGAAATGCGGTTATTAGCCAATATAATTATGTTGGAACCACTCCTAATCCGACACCGAGCCCTAACCCGACTCTCCCTCCGCCATCACCGCAGGCGGGTGTATCTTTATCCGCTGTAAATAATTTCAGTTTTACCGCTACTACCTCTGCTGGGAGCAGTGCTACGCAGGTTACATTACAAAACAATGGTAACACCAGTGAACATGATTTTGTATTTTCATTCAACCCAAATCAATATTTTGCTCTCTCGCAGAGTGGTAGCGATACTTGTCAAATCAATGGTAGTACAGTTACTTCGATGTTAGCCGCAGGAGATAGTTGTACCTTTACCTTGACTTATGATAATACAAGTGTTGCGGTGGGATTAACAACCATGACAGTTAATTACCAGTATAATGGCGCCTCTGCTGCTGCCACGACTAAAACGCTGGCATATCAAACGACGCTTGCCGGTACTAGTTTGAGCATTATTCCGGATTTTAAATATTTTGGCGGGATTGTTGCAGATAATACAGATAGTAAAATTCAGAGTTTTGTTTTAACTAATGCTGGTTCACTTGCCGCGACAGCCATAAATTTTCAGAGTATAACTGGTGATAGTGGTTATTTTACGGTTGATTCGAGTGGTACTGGCGGTTGTGCCTCCGCAACTCCTTTGTCAAGTGGTCAAAGTTGTACATTTTCCGTGAAGTTTGGACCAACGACGACTGTCAAAGATTCCATTGTTGGCGTATTGCCGATTAATTACAGTTATGCTGGTGGCAGCTCGTCCACGTCGGTTAATTTAGCCGGCTATTCTCAGGCGGTGAATTCGGCAGAAATTGAATTAGACTCAATAGTGGCAACTGCAACCGCTGGTGATGGTCAATCGCAAAACAATGCCTACCAATTTGAATCAACTACTGCGACTACGGCAACAATTACCTTGCACTATAAAAATATTGGACTTGGCGATGCAACTAGTTTTACGGTAACCAATCCTCCCGCTGGTTATACTGTTGATAATAGTAGTACCTGCGGCGCGGGAAATATGGTGACATTGCAAGCCAATAGTGCTAATAGTTGTACGGTTGTTCTCCATCCGACAGCTTCCACGGTTGGTGGCCTGAATATTACCATGAGTTCATCTAGTCTTACAGGTAACTGGAGTAGCGGCTCGAGTAGTATCTCTAACCAAACTATTCTGTGGAATACTGGTAGTGGAACACAAAATACTATTTATGCCAATATTTATGCTGCACCACAGGTGACCGCGGTCATGAGCAGCCAATTATCAGGCACGCCATCAATTACCCAAGTTAAAATAAACCAAACTTTTTATATTGTACTTTCTTTAAGTGGCGGTTATAATGTTAATACGAGTTATACTATCACCGCGCCAGTTGGTTTTTCACCTGTTTCTAGCAGTTGTAGTATCACAAGCAGTAACCCGCAATGTTCTGTGGCAATTACCGCTCCAGCTGTAACGGCATCAACACAAAATATCACCATTACAGCTAGTGGCGGAGTTACGCCGATTCCAGCGTCGTTTACTTTTGATGTGGTAGCACCAACGATGTATGCCTATATTGCAAATGGAACACCTGGAGTGTTTCAGTGTACTGTTTCAGACACAGATGGTTCATTAGCTTGCTTAACGCCGTCAACACGACCAAATGGATCATTAGATGCTTTATCGACGATTGTCGATCCAATGGGTAATTATTTATATGTTTTAACCAATGATAGTACCTCGCCTGGTTCATATATCACCTGCGCGTTAGATTCACATGGTACTTATGATAATACCAAGTGCGAAACCAAGACCTTTCCACCGTATGGTAATCTTGCCTTCGCTGCGACCGGAAACAACTGGTTTGCCTATTTAGCCGGAATGCCAGCTTCAAATGGTGGTAACCCGCCAAATTATTGTACTGTTTTTCAAGAATCATCTTTATTTTGTAATGTTGCAGTAACAACGCCTACAAGCGCCGCCAAAGGTGTAACTAGTATAGTTGTCGATGGCAGTAGCTTGGTATATCTTTCTGGAACAAATAATACCGACAGCCCATATAATGCTAAGATTTCGGTGTGTGATGTAACCAATAATGCAGGTTATACCAATTGCCGTGCGGCATATTTTGAAATGTCAATAACAAATCCGACTTCGTTAAGCGCCGTACAAATTGGTGCTGATTATTATGTATACGTGCTAGATTATTTAAGTCAGGTCGCGTATTGCAAAATCGAAACGGTTGGTTCAAATAAAGGTAAATTTATCAGCTGCAATTATATTGATTCGCTTTTTCTCGATGTTACTAATGGAGTACAAAGCATCACTGCCGTTAACTTAAATGGTTCGCCTTATTTATATGCACCAAGTCCAAATGAGCACATAATTAATATTTGCCCATTAAATCCAGATGGCGGGATTGACGATTATGTTTGTAATCCATATGTACCGGATTCAAGCATTATTCCTTCATATATACCTCGTGGAATATCATTTGGCAGCTTTTATTAAGTCTAATGGTTTTGTTGTTGGTGATAGAGGTGGAGTTCTACGCCAACAACTTATCACTTAAGATAATTCAAACGTTATTTTTATCTGATTATCTCAATAATGTTCGTATGGATGTATTATAATAAAACACTTATTCAGGTGGAGAGTCTATATGTCATTTCTGGAACGTTATGTTGCGGCATTGGATTTGGTGCTAACCCCGAATCAGCGAACGATTGTTGTTAATCCGGAGTCATTGTTTGTCTATTTATCGCCGGAAATTCGTGCTGAATATGGCTTGATTGGGGATGATTATCGCAATGCCAGTTATGCGGATTTGCCGCCGGTTAAACAGATTGCGCCTAGCTGTATTAGCGAAGACCTTGAATGTTTGCGGACGTTACAGGTGCAGCAGTATATCTCCTCGCAAAATCATGGTGGCGAGATTCAGCTTTATTTGAAACAAAAAACACCGGTGATTGAGCCGGATAGCCAGCAGGGAGTTGGCGTGCGGGTTGATTTCTTGCCGATTTATTCTTTGGGGCATTTCAAGCCCTATATCAATAATCATATTATTTCGTATAATTATCAAAATAATGCTTTTATCGAGCGGGTGCAGGTTAAACTAACCGAACTGGAAGAATTAATACTGTTTTTGTTGATCATGTACGTGAAACCCAAAGTAGTGACGGCACATCTGAATACCATTCTCAATAAAGATGTTGCTACCAGTACGGTTCGCAATACCATTCATCAGCAACTATTGAGGAAATTTAATGTTTTAACGCCAGAAGAGTTAATTGATAAAGCAATTTTTCTTGGCTACGATACAATTTTGCCGCGGATTATGGTTGAGCAATTTAGTATTCGGATTAGTTAAGTTAACGTTGCTTTGCTAACTATTGTTAATGTCCACACGGTATCAATTTTAAGAATAACCCATGTTACAGGTGATTTATGATGTATGATGATCTATTTCTGTTTGTCAAAGTTGCTCAATTTGGCAGTTTTACCAAAGCTGCCCGTGAGTTGGGTATCTATCAGTCAACCATTAGCCGGCGGATCGCCAATCTGGAGGAGCGCTTAGGGGCGGCGTTGATTATTCGGACGGCTAATCATTTTGAATTGACTTATCCTGGACAACGACTTTTTTATGAACTCAATCAGGATGAAATACAGTTACAGCAAAAAATTCAACAAGTAATCAATGCCAAAGACGTGATTAGCGGTGAGCTTAAAATTATGTTACCGCAGGTGCTATCGGCAAGTTTTATTTCGCCAAAACTTCCTGAATTTATGAATCTACATCCGGATTTAAAGTTGCGACTTTACTTTTTGAATCATGAAGTTAATTTACAAAAAGAATTCATCGATATAGCGGTAATTTATGGAATGCCAGGGCAAGCAGCGCAGAAAATGAAGCGGATTTATCAAGCAAGGTTGACGGTTTTTTGTACGCCGGAATATATTCGTAGATATGGTCGCCCACAATCGTTGGATGACATTAGCCCGCAACGGACGCTGTCGGTGCTCCGGGATCACGGCGAATTGCTAAATAAACTCAATTTCCATCATCGTAAGACCGGTAAAACCGTCCAAATTAACGTTGATAGTCAGGTTGCCTGTAATGACTATTTAAACAGTCTGGCGCTGGTAGATAGTGGTGATTATCTTGCCGTTACTTATGGTGATGCTATTCATGCTGATTTACGCACTGGTAAATACGTCGCATTGTTTCCCGATTATGAGCTGGATTTATTGGACTTTTATTTGCTGAAACGGGTTGATGATAATCCTTGTATCAATCAGGTGGCAAAATTTATTGAAGAATGTTTTGGTCGATAAGATAAAAAAAGACCGACCCTATGATCGTTCAAGGGTCGGGAAGAGCGGGTTCTAATCGCTTATCAAGAGCTGATGGAGTGATTATAGCTGGTTGTTTGCGTTGATGGTAGTGGCGTTTTGGGATAATACATTATGCAAAAACAGCAGTCTATAGTTGTGTGTATATATGGTTTATAGCCTCTCACGGGAATTCTTTTGATTCATCTCTTACTAAGTGATATTACGGATAATAAAGAATTTAGCGCTAAGTTATTGATTTTGCCTCATTGTCCGCTGATTTTACAGTCACAATCAGCGCGCGAAATCGTCAAACTCAATAAGGTAGCGCTAAAATAGTGATCCGTTGGTAACATCAGTTACTAATTAGATTTTCACGGGTGTTGCGTTTGATTTCCTAAAACAACCACGCTCACTGCGTGCTAAAATTACTCCTTAAATTGAGAGTTTTATGAAAGCAACTATGGCAAATAATAAACCCTATCTAGCCGTAATCACTGGCGGCGGGGCCAATTTTTATTCACTGGAGACGGTCTTACAGCGGCTGGGTGTAGCCTATCAGCTAACCAGCGATAAGGCAGTTATTGAAAACTCCAGTGGTGCAATCTTTCCCGGTGTCGGTTCGGCGGGCTTTGCGATGGCAGAATTAGCGCGCTTAAACCTGATTGAGGTAATTCGTAATTATAAGCGTCCATTATTGGGCATTTGCTTGGGGATGCAGTTGCTTTACGAATATTCGGAAGAGGGGGCGGTTAGTTGCCTTGGCATTTTGCCGGGAACGGTGAAACGTTTTGATAATCACGGTGGTTTGATTGTTCCTCATATGGGGTGGAATACTCTGGCGTGGCTAAAAGGTTCGCCATTGGCTGCTGAAGTCGCGTCAGAGCGCGATGTTTATTTTGTACACAGTTTTTTTGCTCCGGTCAATAAAGTTACTGTGGCTAGTTGCGACTATGGTTGTCAATTTGCCGCGATTGCCCAGCAAGATAATTTTTATGCAATGCAGTTTCATCCGGAAAAATCCGGAGCAATTGGAGAACAACTTTTAAGAAATTTTATAGGGGTAATTGATGATAATTTATCCGGCAATTGATTTGCGCGATGGCAAATGTGTGCGCCTGTATAAAGGCGATTTTGCAACGACCAAGGTTTATAATGAACATCCGGCACAAATGCTGACCGAATTTGCTGCCAGCGGTAATAAGTGGGTGCATATGGTTGATTTGGACGGTGCTAAGGCTGGGAAAGTTGTGCAGGCTGATGTTATTGCTGAACTGGTACAAAATTCAAACCTGAAGATACAGGTTGGCGGCGGTATTCGGACTACCGAAGATGTTGAGCGCCTGTTTGCCGCTGGAGTCAGCCGGGTGGTGGTGGGAAGTGCCAGCATCAGTAATCCGCAGTTGGTTAATTCATGGATTGAAAAATTTGGCGGCGATAAGATTGTGCTGGCACTGGACTGTTCCTTGGACAGCAATAATGAGCCACGAGTACGGATTCATGGCTGGCAGGAAGAAAGTCCGTTGAGTGTCTATGAAGTCTTGGCTCGCTATCCGGAGGCTAAATATGTTCTATGTACTGATGTTGCGGTGGATGGTACTCTTGAGGGTCCTAATTTAGCGCTATATTTGCAGATTCAGTTTCACTGCCCGACAATTAAGGTCATTGCCTCCGGTGGCGTTGGTTCGTTAGAAGATTTGGATGAATTAAAAAAACTGGGAGTTTATGGCGTGGTAGTGGGTAAGGCGTTATATGAGAACAAATTTACCCTTGAAGAAGCACTGAAAGTTTAAGTTAGTGTGCTAAAGCCAGCAGTAGAAGCTGGCTTTATTTATTGGCAGATGTTACACATAATAAAATATTTTTTGAAATAGCTTTATCTGCAAGAACATCGATTACTTATTTTGTAAAAACTGCATTAAGCTTTGCGGAATTGATGAGAGCAGATTGCTGGCGGTTACTTTGCGCATAAAGTCCGAGTGGTTGTGGACATCCAATGGTGGATAAATATTGCGATTGATAATGGTGGTAATGGTATTTTCAGTTAATGGACGGTTTTCAATTTGTGAAATAATACCGGCAATTTCTTTGCGGGTGATGCCCATTGTCAATAACCAGATAATGCAGCGCTCACGATAGTTGAAGCTATGATCGGTTGTAAATAGCGGCGGCAATTCTGGGTGATCAAGATAAACCTCATCGCCACTCATTGCCAGTAATTTCAAGATTTCAACATTCGGGCTCATTTTATAGAAAAATGATACCAATCCAACCAATTCTCCAGTGTCTTCATCAAAAATTTTGATGGTCTGCATATCAAATAGAATAACTTCGCTCTCAATGTTGATTTTTGCAATTTTGCGGAACGTCTTGTGTGGGCTGGCAATGATAGCCTGACTACTATTCCGGTAATAGGCAACCTTGGCGGCTAACGGCGAATTTAATTGACTAAGTGTTTTGCCAACCATTTGCTGGTCACCATGAGAATCAATAACACTTTGACTTACCGCTAAATAAACCAGATTAAGATCCACGATCATATATCCATCGGCTGGGTTTAAGGCTTGAATAACTTGGATATATTTAAGTAAAGTCGGGTTAACGCTATTAGTCATAATATGGTCATTTTATCATCATTATTCGTCAGATGGTTGATTTTATCTGCATCCTCTAATTTGCTAATCGTCGCTAATTTGGTTAATTCCAGCTGAAACCGCCTAAACTAGGCAAAATTTCCGTTATAATAATCGGTTTAGAACTAGTAACAGAAGGATTTAATGTGAATCAATATCGGGTACTCATTCAGGCACCGGACAAAACCGGGCTTATTTATCAGGCCGCGAAAGTATTTTTTGATAATAGCCTGAATATTATCACCAATCATGAGTTTGTCGATAATGAAAATCAGCAGTTTTTTATGCGCTGCGTTATTGAGGGACAAATTGATCCCAAGTTATTACATGAAAAATTAGCTCAGGCATTGCCTGAGGATACCAATATTTTGATTAAATTGCCGCGTAAAAAAAATATTGTGTTGATGGTAACCAAAGAAGCCCATGTATTGGGTGATATTTTGATTCGTTACCAAGAGGGGCAGTTGGATGCCAATATTGTTGGAATTATCTCCAATTACAATAGCTTGCGCCCGTTATGTGAACATTTTGAAATTCCATATTATCATATTTCGGCAGAAAATATCACTCGTGAGGAGCATGAGGCTCGGATCTTAAGTACTCTGGGGATGTTTGATTCGGTTGATTATATTGTTCTTGCCAAATATATGCGGATTTTAACCCCCAACTTTACCCGTCAATATCAAAACCGGATTTTAAATATTCATCACTCGTTTCTGCCGGCATTTATTGGTGCCAATCCGTATAAGCAGGCGTATGAGCGCGGGGTTAAAATCATTGGAGCAACGGCGCATTTTGTCAATGAAAATCTTGATGAAGGACCGATTATTGAGCAGGATGTGATTCATGTTGATCATGCTTATGACTGGCAGGCAATGCAGCTCGCCGGACGCGATGTTGAAAAGGTTGTCTTGGCGCGCGCTTTAAAACTGGTGCTGGAAGATAAAATATTTGTGTCGGGAAATAAAACCGTAATTTTTTAGGTGGCAGCTTTTAATATCATAAAATGGTATAAGACTATGGCTATTCTGGTGTGGTTAAGACAGCATATATTTCTGGGAGTTGCGCTATTACTGCTATTAATTAGTAGCTATTGGCATCTTCCGGATATTCACGATATTGACTGGCTGGTAATGGCATTATTATTTAATTTAATGCTGGTAGTCCGTGGTCTCACCCGCTGTAATCTGCTGGAATATCTGGCATTGAAATTATTGCGCCGCTGTAGTAATGAGCGCAATTTGGCGCAGATTTTATGTAGCATTTGTTTTATTTCGGCGATGTTTATTACCAACGATGTAGCGCTATTGGTGTTTGTACCGTTAACCATAATTATTTTGCGGCAAGTTGATGTTGATGGTGGGCGGCTGGTAATATTGGAAACGCTGGCGGCAAATTTGGGGAGCAGTTTTTCACCACTGGGAAATCCACAAAACCTGTTTATTTATGCACATTTTAATTTTTCACTCAGCGGTTTTTTAGCGGATAGTTTTCCGTTATTGGTACTAGGTGCGGCATATCTTGGCTGGCTGATTAAACAGATTCCGCACAAGTCTCTTCAATTGCAAACTGCGGTGCCAACCGTTGCTAAATTACCGTGCGGCATTTTTAGTGGGTTATTTTTATTAGTGTTGGCTAGTGTTGCCGGGCTGGTAAATTACTGGTGGGTAAGTGGCATTGTGGTTGTAGCAAGCCTGATTCTCCAGCCGCGTCAGTTTCAGCGCATTGATTTTCCGTTGCTGGCATTGTTTATGATTTTTTTCCTGCTAATCGGCAATCTGCTGCATTTTCCGGATTTAATGAGCAGCATCCAGTGGGGGCTAAATTTTCCTGCTGCTGATTATTGGCTGGGTCTGGGGCTGAGTCAAATTATCAGCAATGTTCCGGCGGCTTTATTGTTGGCACCGGTCAATCGTTCACCACAACTACTCCTGTGGGGGGTAAATGTTGGCGGGATGGGGACTTTGATTGCCTCAATGGCCAGTTTAATCAGCTACCGTTTGTATAGCGCCCATTTTCCACAGCAGCGCTTAAAATATTTAAACAGCTTTCTGCGTTATAATTTCATCGGGGTTGTATTGTTTAGTATTGTTTTAAGCTGCTTGGCATTTATCATGCGCTATTTATCGCTCCTGAATTTCTAGTCGCGAATTTTTCTGCAATTTACCGGCGTTATTCAGCACATTAAAATAAGTACCAAAGGCCGCAGCTTTACCATTATCATCGCGGTTAAATTGTGCCAAAATCCGTAGTGGCAAGCTATTCTCAAATTTACCGAATTGTTGATCAATGGTAATCATTTTGCAGCGACCACAGGCTTTTTGCCGAATTAATTTGTTTTCTTGGCTGGTAATTAGTTGCCAATTATTCTCATAAAAAATCCCAGCGCCACCACTTACCATGATATTCGGACGAAAACGGTCCATCTGAATTGGCGGTGCGGCATATTCGGCTAATTTAAGATTTAGCCATGTCAATGACTCGACCGAGGTAACTAATAATTGACGGGAGTCAACCAAACTGATTGGCTGTGGTAAATCACCACCGGAAACCCGGTGATGGTGTTCATTAAGCGTGACTAGCCGACAATTAGTCTGTAGTAAGTCACTTAAAAATTCTGCAACTGGGTTACCGCAATCCAGCATAGTATCTTGATATTGCCAAACCTGTGCGTTAATTGGTAATTTATCTGCCGCCACTGGGAGCTGAAATTGCTGTTGCCCATACTGCAAGATCAAACTATCCGTGCTTAGCTGCGGTTTGAGTAATGCCAGTTGTGGTAATTCCCGCTGGGTTAATGCTTTTCCGGCATCATCGATGATCATCCAGCGCCGGTCACCGACTGGTCCAAATTGGTCAAATTCCATTGCACTAACTTCAATCCCTGCCAGTGATTTAACTGGGTATATATATAGCTGGTCGATTTTTATTTCCGGCATAGCATCATCCATTTTAGTTCGGTAATTCGCCATTTTAACCGAATAAAGTTGTGCTGTGGTATTTTGTCATTTGAATAGTCTAAATTTGCCAAATTTGCCGTTATAATTTCGATTATTGAGTAGAGAAGTGATAAAATAGCAGTCAGAATGGAGGATGTGATGAAAGCATGGTTAGTGATTTTATTCGCGGTGGTAAGTGCCGGCGTTCAAGCGGTTGTAATAACCCACTCCGAAAATGAAAACTTATATCTTGGCAATGATAATGTCAGCTGTGGGCGTTATACTTTAACTGATGGTTCACCGTTACTATCAGTTCGAAATTACTGTGTGGTGAGTCAGGAAACTGATTATGCCGATGGCACTGCCAGCCTAAAAATTCAAACCGATGAAGAGGGCACGATTGAATGCCATTTTATTAATGGCGGACTGGATAAATGCTTCGAAAATGACTAGTTTATTGTGTATAAATAATACCGGATTCAAAACCAATTTGTAATGAAAGTGTTGAGCCAGAGTCGCTAGTGATTTGATTGCCATTCGGGAAATTTACATGATAATTGTCCGGTAATCCTGTTACGACCAATTGATAGTTATTTTCCGGTAACTGCGTTGCAATAATTGCCGGGACACTCTGGGTGGTAATGGTTGCCAGATTTATCACTGGGCGGTCGCCGGCAGTTTGCGCACCAATGCTGATATTACATGGTGTTAAGATTGAACACGGAAGATTGCCGGGGTCGATATAAAGTTTGAGCGTGATTGGTAAATCCGGTTCGGGGTCGTCATAAAAAGGATCGCCGGGACCAACACTCATTGAACCGCAGGCCGATAATAGTAGTAAGGATGATATTAGCCAAAATTTATTCATGAGTTTGCTCCCGGTGAGTTGATGGTGCTTAACGTGATTCAACGACGTTACGCATATTTTGATTACCAATTAATAGCACCTGCTCGGTGATACCCATCTTGTTGCGCTTGGCAAATTCAGCCCAGGTTATTGCCTGACTTTCCTGTGTTCCAACTAATACTGCTTCATCACCAAGATGAACCGGATTGGCTGGGTTCTGGTCGGTTACATCAATCACTACCATATTCATTGAAGTTTTACCCAATACTGGAAAACGTTGTCCGCGAATTAACACCGTTGAACCATTTTCGCGAAATGCGTATTGCGGGAAGCCATAATTATAACCAACCCGCAAGGTAGCGGTAGTAGATGGTTTGTCATCGCGGGTATATTGTAGACCATCGTAATTAATCGGTGAATGCGGTGGAACATTTGATTCAACTATTACTACCGTTGATTTGAATGACTTCATTACTGGTTTTAGAACATGCTGCGGATCTTGATAATCATCCAAATCTTCACCATAAGTAAGCGAGCCAACCCGCACCATATCCTTACGTGCCCACGGAAATTTTGCTGCTGCACCGGAATTGGCAACGTGTTGAATGACATTTTTATCTAGATTGAGCTGATTGACCATTGACTCGAAAATATCTAATTGCGCGCGGGTGGCAATATAATCAGTTGGTGGATCTTCATAGTCTTTGGCGAAATGAGTCATTACCCCAACCACTTTTAGATGTGACATTGCCATAATCTGGCGGATATCATTGACATTGCGCAGGCCCATTCGCCCCATTCCGGTTTCAATATTGATATGTACCGCGACGACAATATTTTTATGTAGCTTGCGGCTTAGTTCAATGGCGGTATCATTCAGCATTTTGGCCTCATTTAGCGAACCCGCGATTTCTTCAACCTGCCAATTATTGGTTTGTGCCTGAATTAACTCGGCTTTGGTTGCGGGTGCTATCCGTAGTAAGTGAGTATTTTTACCGCGAGCTTTTATTTTGGCAGCCAAATCCGGAACTCACTATTATCAACGGCGGCGATATAATCTACGTTAGCTTTTAGTGCGCTATCAATTAAATTATTAATTCCATGACCATAGGCATCGGATTTCATAACTACGCAAATTTTGGGTTTTGTTCCAATCATTTTGCGGATTTCCTGCAAGTTATGAGTGTAGGCTGCGGTGTCAATTTCAACAAAATTAGCCGGAATCTCAGCGTTTAGGGCGTTGGCAGTAGTTGTTGCTGTATAATCGTTGCGATTGAGATTGCTGTCAGCAAAACCGCCGGTAATGGATAAGCCAAGTAATAGCGCTAGTAGTAGTTTGTTTCTCATTGGGGTTTAGCTCCAATCTGGTTTAATATTGTGCAAGATTGCGGGATTTTTTTATTAAATAACATTACGCATGATATGGGATGTAACCCTAAATTTAAAGCGAAATATTGAAAAATAATCATTATGTTAGCATGATAACCTTTGGTATTCATCGTGATTTGGCAGCTATTATTTGAAAATAATTAAATCGACAAAAAACCATGATGGCAAAATTTAAATTAATTCGGGTGGTTAGTGATTTTGTGGTATAAAGTCACTGCTGGGTGATTAGGTAAATTATGATATAATTGAAAGAATTTTTTTTGAGACAAATAACATGTTAAAAAAACGGATTATTCCTTGCTTAGATGTTCGCGATGGACAGGTGGTTAAGGGGGTACAGTTTCGCAATCACGAGGTGGTTGGCGATATTCTGGATTTAGCCAAACGTTATTCGGATGAAGGTGCCGATGAGTTGGTTTTTTATGCCATCACCGCCAGCAGTGATAGCGCTAATAATGATCGTCAATGGATACGTGAAGTTGCCAAATATATCAATATTCCATTTTGTGTTGCCGGCGGGATTCGTAATTTGGCGATGGCAGAAGAAGTTTTAGCCAATGGTGCCGATAAAGTTTCGATTAATTCACCGGCTTTGGAAAATCCGGCGTTGATTGAAGAATTGGCCAAGCGCTTTGGCAGTCAATGCGTGGTGATCGGGATTGATAGCTGGAATCAGGATGGCGAATATCAGGTGCTGCAATACACCGGTGATGAGAAAAAAACCATTAAATCGCGGCGCAATACGCTGGAATGGGCGCGGGAAGTGATGGAGCGCGGTGCCGGTGAAATTGTGCTTAATTGCATGAATCAGGATGGCGTGCGCAAGGGCTATGATTTGGCACAAACTGGCTTGCTGGCGGAGACGGTGTCGATTCCGGTGGTTGCTTCCGGTGGTGCCGGCGAAATGGCGCATTTTCGGGATTTATTTCAACACACCCGTGCAACTGGCTGCTTAGCCGCGTCGGTGTTTCATAAAGGAATTATGACAATTCCGAATTTGAAGGAATATCTAGCCGCTAGTGGCATTGCGGTTAGAAAATAGGCGGCACGGATGCGCCGATTAGTTACCATTCGTGAACCTCGCGCTGAGGATGAACGGGTATTTGATGAAAATAATTAAGAATGATTGCATAATCATCTTGCAAATAGGCATAGCGCTAACAATTTCAAATACTCAAATTGAGAAAATTATCAGGTGGCAAAGTCGATGAATAAGCTTGTAAAAAATAGTAGTGAATTGCTAGATTCAGTCCGTGAATTATTAATTAACTCTCGTAACCAATTGGTCAGAGTCGTTAATACTGCAATGGTGCAGACTTATTGGCAAATTGGAAAGCTTATAGTTGAGGATGAACAAGACGGTAAGACCCGTGCCGAATATGGTAAACAGGTATTAGCCAATCTAGCTAAGGAATTACACCGCGAGTTTGGTAAAGGTTTTGATATTTCAAATTTGCGTAAAATGCGGGCGTTCTATTTGGCATTTCCAATTCGAGACGCAGTGCGTCTCGAATTGAGTTGGACGCATTATCGTATCTTATTACGTGTGGAAAATATTCAAGCTAGAGAGTGGTATCTAAACGAATGCGCGGAACAACATTGGAGTGCGCGCGCCTTGGAGCGACAAATTAGTGTTCTGTATTACGAAAGATTATTATCCAGTCAGAATCAATTACCCGTTAAAACCGAGGCGCAAACTAAAATTACCAATTTACAAGTAACGCCAAAAGATTATTTACGCGACCCTTACATTCTTGATTTTTTGAATTTACCCCAACAATCAGTGTTAGAGTCTGATATTGAACAAGGTTTGATTGATAACTTACAAAAATTTTTGCTTGAACTGAGCAAAGGCTTTGCGTTTGTCTCTCGCCAACAAAGGATTGTCACCGATGATCAGGATTTTTATATTGATCTGGTGTTTTATAATTTTAAACTCAAATGCTTCGTCTTGATAGATCTAAAGCTGGGTAAACTTAGCCATCAGGATGTTGGGCAAATGGATACTTATATCCGGATTTATGACCAACACAAAAAATCTCAAGATGACAATCCAACGCTGGGTTTAATATTGTGCAGTGAAAAAAGTGAAGCAGTTGCTAAGTATTCAATTTTGACTGATAGCGAACAATTATTTGCCGCCAAATATCTAGCATATTTACCCAGCGAAGAAGAATTAGCCAAAGAATTACAACGTGAACGAAAATTACTCGCAGAGATTAAGGCGCAAGAAGAATTATGAAATTATGCACCATCTGAATGTGAGTAAATAATTACATTTTAATAGATTTATAAAATACAATTAAATAAAAAGGTAACAATATGATACAAAATATTAACACAATTGATTTTAACAAAAGTTCCGATGGTTTAATTCCGGTGGTGGTACAAGACCATGCCACACTACAGGTACTAATGCTGGGGTATATGAATAAAGAAGCTTTGGAACAGACTTTGCAAAGCAAGAAAGTCACTTTTTTTAGCCGTAGCAAACAGCGCTTATGGGTAAAAGGTGAGACCAGCGAAAATTACCTTATGTTAAAAGATATTTTTATTGACTGCGACCAAGATACTATTTTGGTAATGGCAAAACCGTGTGGACCGACTTGTCATACCGGCAGTATTTCTTGTTTTAGCGAGCAAAAACTATCTGGACTTGGTCATATCGGGATGGTTGATGAAGTGATTCAGGAACGGATCAATAATCCGACGGAAAATAGCTATACCCATAAATTGATTAGCCGCGGCTTGAATAAAGTTGCGCAAAAAGTTGGAGAGGAAGCGGTTGAAGTGGTGATTGCGGCACTCGCTGAAAGTCGCGAAGAATATTTGGGTGAAATGACGGATTTAATTTATCATTCATTGGTATTGCTGCATGCACAAGGATTGAGCCTTGAAGATGTGGCAGAAGTAATCGCCGAGCGCCATCGTAATAAAACTGTTACACCATAATTTTGTGAGGTAGAAATGCAGCAATATCTGCCATTAATTCTCTTTTGTTTTTCCAGTAGTATTACCCCGGGGCCAAATAATCTAATGATTATGATGTCGGGCTTAAATTATGGAATCCTCCGTTCGTTGCCGCATTACTGGGGCATTTGTTTGGGTTTTATGTTTATGTTGATTGTGGTTGGACTAGGCATTAATAATTTGTTTTTGCTTTTTCCGTCATTGCATAAAATCGTACAGATTGGTGGAATTGCCTATATCATTTATCTGGCAGTTAAAACTATTTTTGCTTCGACGACAATAGAAACAGTTGCCGCCAGACGTCCGCTAAATTTTTTTCAGGCGGCATTGTTTCAGTGGGCTAATCCCAAAGCATGGATGATGGCGGTGGGGATATTTGCAGCTTTTCAGCTATCCAGTAATAAAATGATATTGCAGGTAATGTTGGTAGCTGTCTGTGCTACGATAATTTTATTACCCTGCTTGGCGGTCTGGTTAACAGGCGGAACGGTGATGCGGTCACTTTTGAGCACGCCGCGGCGAATTAGAGTTTTTAATTTGCTGATGGGGGTGTTGCTGTTGGCTTCAATTGGATTAATGATTGTCTAGTTATAGCTAACTCACTTTCAAATGATCTATTTCGATTTCACTTCTTACCTATTATTTATAGGCAGCGTCGCTCATCAATGCAGCTCATTTGATTTGAGGTTAGCTATATTAATATTTTAAATTTAGCAGAGTTATAAAAAAACCGGTACTTAAATAGTGCCGGATTTTTATCTTATTGCCCCATTGGTGGCGGCATTGGCGGACGATGTTTAGGTTTACATTGCGGGTTTTTGGCAATGAAACTTTCCATATATTTATGATTGGCAATCACAATCGTGCCAACTTTATTGGCATCATTGGCTTTGATTGCTGATTCAAGCTGTGCATGGTTTGCACGCATATGTTCCATTGCCTGCATGCAGACCGGATCCATACTTGGCATTGGCATTGGTGGCTGTCCGGCAGTTGTTTCAGCAGCAATAGCACTTGCCATCATTCCGCTCAAACACAAAATTCCCAAGAGTTTTTTCATAATAACATCCTTATAAAACAAAAATATTACATCTAGCGCTTGCTAGAATAATGAATTATAGCATGGGGTTAAATTTTTAGCGGATATTTTTGCCAAAAATCCAGTTGTGCTTTGGTTATCTGCTAGGTTAAAATTCATTCTAGCAAGCGCTAGATTTAACACACTGGATGAAAACCTTGAAAACTTTATTGATTCGATCATTACTTGGCTTAAGCATCATTTTTACCGGCTGCGCAGTTGGTCCTGATTATGTCAAACCAAATAATACGCAACTAAATATTCCATCACAATGGCATGGTGTAATTGCCCATGGCGGAAGCAATCTACAGTTGATTAACTGGTGGAAACAGTTTAACGATCCAACGCTGGAGATATTGATCGAGTCGGCACTGGAAACCAATCCATCCATTGACAGTGCATTAGCCAAAATAAAGCAAGCGCAAGCCAACCTTGCCAGCTCACGTTCCTATTTGTTTCCGAGTTTAACAGCCGACGGTTCGGCAGCGGTTGCTAAAAACAGCACCATGTCATTCTCTCCCGGAACGACCAATTCAACTGGCGGCAGCGGTGACGTATTTACCAATAATGGATTAAGTAATGGCGCGAGTATTGGCGCAAATATGTCGTGGGAACTGGATTTATTTGGTGCGACCAGACGTTCAATTGAGGCATCTCAGGCACGCTATGCCGCCAGTAGATTGGACTGGAACGATGCCAAAGTAACACTTGCCGCCCAAGTCGCCGATGCTTATGTCAGTTTACGCGAATGCCAGAACTTGCTGCAAACTTATCAGGAAGAAAATAAATCCCGTACTGCTACCCAGAACATTACCCAACTGCGGGTTAATTCGGGATTTGCCGCCCGTACCGATGCCAATCAGGCAAATGGTTCGCTCTTTCAGAATAATGCTTCTTTGGCTCAGCAACAAGCGGTTTGTGGACAATATGAAAATCAACTGGTAGCACTTAGTGGTATTGATTATAAAACTTTGAAAAAATATCTGGCAGAAAGTTATGGTGTCATTCCATTACCCAAAACTACGGTTATTGACCTAATTCCTGCAAATATCCTTAACCAACGCCCGGATGTTGCTTCTGCCGAACGTAGTCTGGCGGCGGCCAATGCTGATTTGGGCGTGGCAATTGCCAATCGTTATCCGCAAGTATCGCTAACCGGTTCAATTGCGGCCAATACCGGTTCATTATACTCCGGCCAACCAACCTCATGGTCTCTGGGTCCTGATATTACGCTGCCCTTGGTTGATGGTGG
Organism: uncultured Neisseria sp.; assembly: GCA_964488065.1. GTDB lineage: Bacteria > Pseudomonadota > Gammaproteobacteria > Burkholderiales > UBA11063 > Aquella. The sequence goes on along the minus strand of CAZATM010000157.1, from coordinate 28,059 downwards.
CTACTTAAAGGCGCAGGAAAGTCTGAATTTTGCTAAATATCAACAAGCCTTGGCAACTTATCGCAGCAAAATTATTACCGCAGTTCGTGAAGTGGAAGATGCGCTGGTGCGAATAAACGCGGCCAATTTACGGGTCAGTGCTGCAGAGACAGCAGAGCAAAACTATCAGGAATATTTTGATGCTTATAATCAGAAATACAATCTCGGCTGGGCGAATTTACTGGATTTGGAAGTGGTGCGGGTAACATTACTATCATCTAAAGAGACGCTGGCGGCGGCCAAATTAGAACAAGTTGAAGCGTGGATTGCTTTATATAAGGCGGTCGGTGGCAGTTGGTCTACTCCGGCAGCCAATTCATTAAAAGGACGTGACAATGGTTAAATATTTTATTTGGATGTGGGTCGGGTTGGTGCTGTTTCTGGCTTCATGTACAAAGCCCAATCCGGCTGACTCTTCTGGTATATCTAATGAAAATTTACTGGTTGTTACCACTGCTTCACCACAAATTGAATCTTACCCGGTGATGATTGCGGCAACCGGTTTGATCCAGCCGTGGCAGGAAACAATCATTAGTGCCGAAATTGGCGGATTGGATATCAGCAATGTCTATGTCAATGTAGGGGCAACGGTTAAAAAAGGGCAATTACTGGCAGAACTAAATGCGGCGCAAGTCAATGCCGATTTATTGAATCAACGGGCAAATGTTGCCGAAGCTGAAGCGAACCTTGAACAGGCCTCAATTGAAGCATCCAAAGCGGTCAGTCTGGAAAAAGCCGGGGCATTAAGCGCACAGGAGTTATTAAACTATTCAACCAAACAGAAGACCACCCAAGCCAAATTAGTTGCTGCAAAAGCCAGTCTTGAACTCCAAAATTTGAAATTGAGCTATACCAAAATTTTAGCACCGGACGATGGTGTAATTTCGGCACGCAACGCGGCAGTTGGCAGCGTTGTCAGCAATGGGGGTGAATTATTCCGCTTGATCCGCCATAACCGCTTGGAGTGGCAGGCCGAAGTACCGTTATCGCAATTGTCGGATATTATGGTTGGGCAGAAGGTGTCGTTAAACCTGAACGATGGTACTCAATTAACCGGAGAAGTTCGTCAGGTCGCGCCAGCCTTGAACCCCAATAGCAAAAATGGCATTGTTTATGTCGATATTGGCAACAATACTCAGCTCAAAGTTGGGATGAGCATTGACGGATTAATTAATGTTGGTTATAAACGCGGGATGGTAATTCCGTTTCGTGCGCTGGTGAGTAGTGACGGCTTTAATTATGTCATGGCGCTTAATCAAAAACATCAGGTACATAAAGTCAAAGTCCAGGTCGGAGATGTTTATGGTGATAAGGCGGTGATAATAAGCGGTATTACCCCTGCTGCAGTCATTGCGGTTGAGGGCGCCGGATTTCTAGATGAGAGCCAAATTGTTGCAATTAAAGGATCAAAAAAATGAACTTTTCAACGTGGGCAATAAAAAATCCAATCCCGGTGATAATGGTTTTTGTATTTGCAACCTTAGCCGGAATTTTTGGCTTTCATAAATTGAGTATTAATAATTTTCCGGATATGGACTTTCCGGCAGTCACCGTTGCAGTTTCTTTACGCGGCGCAACTCCCGCGCAGCTTGAGAATCAAGTTACCCGTAAAGTTGAAGATAGTGTTGCCAATGTCAGTAAAATTAAACATATTTCATCAAATATCAGTGATGGTAATTCAGTGACCACGCTTGAGTTTGAACTGGATAAAAATCTGACCGATGCGGTTAGTGAAGTAAAAGATGCGGTTGATAAAATTAAATCGCAATTTCCAGCAGGTAGCGATGAACCGCAGATTTCCAAGGTTACCATGGGCACCCAATCGATTCTAACCTACCAAATCAGTGGCAGTATGGATGATGTCGATTTGTCGTGGTATGTTGATAATAATATCAATCAATTGTTGAGTGCGGTACCGGGCGTCAGTAAAATTAACCGTCAAGGTGGTTTGGAACGTGAAATACAGGTGTTGCTAAACCCCAGTCAATTACTGATGTTAAATACCACCATCAATAATGTTTCCAACCAACTATATAGTGTTCGGCAGGATTTTTCCGGTGGTAGGGTTGATATTGGCGGGCGTGAATTGGTAATTGAAGCGCGCCCAAATATCAATAATGTTGCAGATATTGCCAACTTATATATACCGTTAGCAAATACGTCATATGTTCGATTGAGTCAACTGGCGAAAGTGATAGATACTTATGGTGAAATCCGTCAAATGGCATTTTTGAACGGCAAGCCGGTAATTGCATTTGATGTTTATCCGGTAAAGGGCGCCAGTGATCTGGGTGTTGCAATGAGTGTTCGCGAACTTATCGAGAAATATAAAATAACCCATCCGGAGGTACAGATTCGTGAAGTAAGCAATAGTGTTAGCTCAATTAAAAGCACCTATGGCGGCTCAATGCAAGCCTTATATGAAGGAGCAATTCTAGCAATTATCGTCGTGTGGCTATTTCTTCGCGATTGGCGGGCAACTTTTGTTGCGGCAACGGCACTACCGCTTTCGATTTTGCCAACCTTTATAATAATTTATTGGTTGGGATTCACATTAAACACGATTACCTTACTGGCATTGACTCTGGTAATTGGAATACTGGTGGATGATGCGATTGTCGAGGTGGAAAATATTGTCCGTCATCTAAAAAGCAATCCCAACCCGATTGCCGCGGCAATGGATGCGGCTACTGAAATTGGTTTGGCGGTAATTGCTACCTCGGTTACGTTGGTTGCGGTATTTTTGCCAACCGCCTTCATGGGGGGGATTCCTGGTCGGATATTTAAACAATTTGGCTGGACGGCGGCAATTGCTGTGATGGCATCGCTGGTTGTTGCCCGATTACTCACGCCAATGTTAGCGGCCTACCTGTTGAAACCGGAAACTAAGCATCAAGGATATGGGAAAGTCATGCATTTTTATATTCGGACTGTTCGTTGGTGTTTGGATAATCCCTATAAGACTATTTCAGCTGCAGTGGGGTTCTTTATGGCTTCCTTGGTATTGATTGCCTTTATTCCAACTACTTTTTTTCCGGCACAAGATAATAATCAAGTCATGCTGAAAGTCCAGCTGACACCGGGAAGTAGTATTAACGACGCCAAGAAAACCATGACCGATATCTATCAATTAACCAAAAATCTGCCGGATGTCAATAATATTTATGCGACGATTGGTAGTGGGGTACAACGGGGTTCATCATCTAACTCCGATAGCGATGTGACCTCCGGCACCATAACCTTTAATTTGGTTGATAGCCATAAACGCAAAGTAACTCAGGCGCAATTGGAGCAAATAATTCAAAATCGTTTAAGTGCTCTTCCGGGGATAAAACTTTCAGTTGCCGGAGCGGGGATGGGCGAAAAATATTCCTTAGTGTTGGCTGGTGCCGATAGTCAGTTGCTACAAACGGTGGTCAGGAAAATTGAGACCAGTCTTCGGCAGACTAAAGGTTTGGGAAGTGTTTCCTCTAGCGATAATTTAACCCGTCCGGAATTGTCGGTCGATGTTGATTATAATAAGGCGGCGCAATTGGGTATTACGGCCAGTAGCATCGGGAATTTGATTCGGATTGCCACCTCCGGTGATTATGATGCTAATTTGGCGAAACTAAATTTACCGGATCGGCAGATCCCGATTCGGGTTCAATTAGATGAGCGTTACCGGCACTCTCTTGCGGATATCGGCAATCTTCGAATTAGTGGAGCTCAGGGCACGGTTCCGTTATCCAGCATTGCCCGCGTAAATTTGACGGATGGTCCAACGCAAATTACCCGCTATGATCGCAACCGCAGCATTACGCTTAATATTGATTTACATGGACAAAATATCGGTGATGTTGATAAAAAAATTCGCGCGATTCCGTTAATGCGCAAATTACCCAATGGTATTCATCAGGTGATGTCCGGTGATATTGAGCGGATGCAGGAAATGGTTGGTAATTTTGTAATGGCAATGCTTAGCGGGGTGTTATTGATTTACTGTGTTTTGGTTTTGCTATTTAAGGATTTTAAACAGCCATTGACAATTTTATCGGCACTGCCGCTGGCAATCAGCGGTGCGTTGGGAGTGTTGGTTTTATTTGGCTACAGTTTATCGATGCCGTCATTAATCGGTATTTTAATGTTAATGGGAATAGTTACCAAAAATTCAATTTTATTGGTCGATTATGCATTGATTGAAATCCGTAAACCCGGAGCAGATTCGAAAATGGCGATTATTGATGCCTGCATCAAGCGCTCCCGTCCGATTATTATGACCTCGGCGGCAATGGTGATCGGGATGCTACCGATAGCGATGGGGTTGGAGGGCGATTCTAGTTTTCGGGCACCAATGGCGGTGACGGTTATTGGCGGATTGATTACATCAACTTTTTTAAGCTTATTGGTTGTGCCGGTAGTATTTGAGTTAACTAATAATCTGAGTTTGACCAGCGTATTTGGTAAAGTTTTGGCTAAAGTTAAGAGCCTTATTGCTAAGTCCCAATGAGCTACGAAATATGACCAAATGGCTAAAAAGCTAATCAATCGTGGTGAAAATCTGAATTAAATCCGGTTGTATCTTTCCGAAGGGCAAGCTCAGCCTTAACTAGCGCTTCGGCAAAAAAAGCCAGCCGCGAGTACATTTGCTGCTCCCACATCTCATCGCTAATCAACTCTGGCGCATAGTGTTTAACTATATGCCGCGGATGCACCAGCGAAAATCCCATTCCAACAATGGTGAACGCCAGCCGATGTAATTCTTTATCCGGTGTATCCAATTGTAGATAATGGCAAAGAATGGCATTTAAGGGGTCATGAATATTTTTTGCCGGCAAAATCAATAAATCATCAACCAATCCGGTTGGCTCAACTTGTTCGCGATTTACCAATTCATGAATCAGGTGAAAAATTCGTGGCGGCTGGTGTCCATTTCTTACAAATGGGCGCAATAACTGGCGATAAAATTCGCTAAAAACATCCGCTAGTGAACGGTCTTGATAATTGGCAATCTGCAATGCCGGAAATGGCATTTTTTGCAGTGGTTCGCTAAAGATCGCACGATAGAGACCGGCTTTATTCTTGAAATGGTAATGTATCGCGGTAATATTGGTATTGGCGGCAAGGCAAATCTCGCGGGTAGTTGCGGCAGTATAACCTTTGCGGACAAAAATTTCAGCGGCGACATCCAGCAGCGTGTTACGGGTAGTTTGCATAGTATTTTTGTAAAAGTATAACCTTATGATTATAGCATAACCGCGATAAATTTACCCGCCACTTAAGCGGTATGGAGTGCTATAGTAATGGGATTATTATAATAAATCGGGGTTGCTATGGCAAATATGGAGCAGGGTTATACTCAATTAATGGAAAGCATTGCTGGATTTTTCCGTAGCGTTGCCGAACATAAACAATGGTGGTTCTTGGGGTTAGTGGTAATTGTCGGGATAATTATTTTGAAACGGACGATTAATTACTGGCAATATCGTTACTATTTGCGAAAAATTGGTGATTTAGCCGAATATAAGCGTCGCCATCCGGCGCTAATTGAAAAAGATGGTGAAATTTTGTGCTTTAAATGCCATTTTAATCGTCAGCACCGTGCCGGGTTGTTTATTCGCTGCAGTCGCTGCAATCAAATTTTATATCATGGTGAGCGTAAATTTTAGTATTTAATGAATGGTTGTATTTCAGGTGTTTATCTTATAGTTGCAACCTAAACCAATTAACCTGTGTTTCCGGATATTTCTGCGTCTATGCTTGATTTTACTAAAGATACCGATTGGTTTATTACTCCGCATTATTTTGTCCGCAAAATAAGCGCGCTTAAACCGGCAATGGTTAGTTCGTTTTTTGATGACTATCGACGGCATGGTAATGGTACCGCGGAAGGAGTCACAAGGGCGGAAGAAGTCGCTTTTGTTGATTTGGATGAAGATGCCAATAATATGCTACTGTGCGCTGGGCTAATTGACAAGCGTAATCAACAGTTAGTTGGGATTTTTGGCATCAGGCGTATGCAAGATGATACCATTGCACAAGTAAGAATTTTTTTACTTGATCGGCAGTTATCTTCGCAGGTGATTAAAGAATTGTTGATTTGGGTGATTGATTATAGTTTCTACTGTTTGTATTTTAACAAATTGGTGGTAGTTGCCGATAGACACTGTACCAATCTGGTTTCAATGTTGGCAATGCTGAAATTTCGTAAAGTTGAACAACAATTACCGGTCTCCCCGAGTGGTATAGCCAATTTACAAATAGTTTCTGACGGTTACTCTCTCCACGAGCGGCAGTGGTTTAGCCATGATGTAACCGACGATATGCCGCCTAATCCGGTTATCGCCGATCAATATCTCCAAAATGTGGTAAAACCCTATTTTCAAACTGCAATCAGCAAATCACTGTATTCGGCAATTGTTGATTTTCGTTATCAAACGCTCTTCTGCACCGATCAAAGCGCGCGTTCAATCGGTTTGCCTTTTGGTGAGGATGCACTTGGTACCGGTTATAAATATTACTCAAGAATTGATTTAGCCCAATGGTATTTTGGTAAATGGTACAATGATAAAAGCGCCCATGTAACACATCATTACGCCCGCAAAATTTTTAGAATCCAGCAATACGTATTTAAGACCGGACATCCGGCGAGTTTTATTGATTCTTTACCCTATGATCGGGGAATTCGTAGTTATCTCATCACTTTTATCCCCATTTTTGATGACAATGAAAATGTTGTGGCCATTCAGAGTATTGCTTTAAATTATCGTTTGGCAGGTTATCACGAATATATTCAGAATATCTTGGAACAACAAAAAGCACCAATGGATACATTACTCATTAAGTTATCCAAGCGTGAGGAGGAAGTTCTTTTTTTATTGATCTGTGGAATTACTCAAGAACAAATTGCTGATATGTTGGAGGTAAAACGCGAAACGATCGCTTCAATAATTAGAAATCAATTACGGGTAAAGTTTGCATTACCAATTGCAAGTACTAAGCTAGTCGTAGAAACTGCTTTATCTTACGGTTTCCCTTTTTCCATCCCCGAATCTTTATGGCGGCCATCGGTAATTATTTTGGAGGAAAAGCTTGCCGCTTGGTTAAAACAGTATCATTTTGTGGTTTAATCCTACATAATTAGTTATCTCATCAAAGATTTTAAAATCTCGTTCATTGTCTTTTACTGTTTTGCTTGTTTATTTGTCGCACCTCACCAAAAATGGTGATTGTTGAACCATAAACCCCTTCGTTATAATCGCATATTATTCTGCTGTATTATTGGCAGCTATCATATGTGAAATTTTGAAGGGGTTTGTAGGTGAAAAAAATAATTAATGCACTGATTGTATTGTTCGTGATGTTAATAGCTGGCTGTAGTAGTGGCGGTAGTAGTAGCAGTAGTAGTTCAGGAGGCAACGGAACACCCGTTTCAATCGGAACTCTCCCCAATGGCTCAACCGTCTATATTTCACAAAATAATTTACCGGTTAGTAATGGTACCCCGGCTCAGACAAGTATTTATCTTGAGGGCGGTAGTCCGAATGAGAGCTATAACATAACTTTTGCTACCAACCAGCAATTAGCTATTAAATTGAATACCAGTGAAAGCTATGGAATTAACATCACAACTTCTCCGACACCATGTGTTATTGGTACCGCGGGTAGTGGTGCCTCATCGCAATGTCAAGTCACTATTGCGTCCTCAGAGACTACCTACCCAGGTACTTATGTAATCACGCCGAGTGCAATACCAATTACTAGTAGTGGTACCGCTACAACGCTTAGTCCGCTAACGATTTTAGTTAGCGGCTCGATAAAACCAAGCACCAAAGCGATAACCTCATTCTCATTGAATGGAACAGCTGGGGTAATAACTGGACGAAATATTGCAGTAACCATGCCTTCTGGAACAAATCTGGCTGCGTTGGTGGCTACCTATATTACCACTGGTCAATCGGTAAAAGTTGGCAATGTTACCCAAGTAAACGGAGTAACCACCAATAACTTTACCAGTCCGGTAGTTTATACGGTAATCGCAGAAGATGGCAGTACTCAAAATTACACGGTAACGGTAACAGTGGCAGCAAATAGTGCTAAAGCAATAACTGCATTTTCATTAAATGGAACAGCTGGGGTAATCAGCGGACAGAATATTGCGGTAACCGTACCCTATGGAACGGATGTCACAACATTGATTGCGACTTTTACAACTACCGGTCAATCGGTGAAAGTTAATAATGTTGCCCAAGTTAGTGGAGTAACGCCCAATAACTTTACCAACCAGGTAGTCTATACGGTAACCGCAGAAGATGGTAGCACTCAAAATTACACGGTAACCGTAACAGTGGCGCTTAGTTCGGACAATCAAATGATTGAGTTTTCTCTTGATGGAACTGAGGGCGTAATTGATCAGATCAATAAAACGATAACTGTTGCCATGCCGTATGGCACAGATTTAAGTGCTGACTTAACTGCAACTTTTCTAACTGATGGGGCTAGTGTTACCATTGGCTCTGTTGTGCAAACTAGTGGTCAAACGCCAAATAATTTCAGCACTCCGGTAACTTATACCGTGCATGCTGCCAATGGGGATACGCGGGATTATGTTGTTGCCGTAACCACTAAAGCGGTAATTTCCCAGGCTACGGGCATCTCTTTTGCGGGAAGTTATGCCTTTTTAAGCAGTAATGTTAGCTCTGACATTACTAGATGTTCGGTTAATGAGTCTCAATTAAGTAATTGCAGGAATTTTACTATCGATAGCTCATTATTACCGCAAGGAGCCTCAAATATTTCGGCTCTTGAAAGTACTGCTGGTATAACATTGTATATTACCGGTAATGATAATCCACCGTCAATTATTCAGTGTTTATTGCCAAATGGACCAAACCTAGCGGTTACAGCACCTTGTTCCAAGATTAACCAAGCAGTTGGACTTCAAGCAAATCGACTGTTATTAGCCACTAATGCTACTCCAGCTGCGGAAAGTTCGGCGAAGATAACTTCATTTGGCGTGACTTGGGGCGGTCGCTTGATTAATGGTTTGATTAATGAGGACAATAAGAGTATTTATGTTGCTTTGCCATACGGTGTCGATATGAATGGGTTGGTGGCAACCTTTGCCGCAACCGGTAAATCGGTAAAAGTTAATAATGTCCTTCAAATTAGCGGCGTTACCACTAATAATTATGTCAATAATACCGCACTCCCATATGTTGTTACCGCCAAAAATAACACTACGCGTACCTATAACGTTTATGTGTATTGGACTACTTTCTCCGGGATGGCCTTAAACACGTATGCCTCATCAATAAAAATACCGGTGGTTTACTCCGGGTTTACGAATAGGATGATGAATCTGTCACTCGTAGAGAGCAATGGTATGTATGTGGGGCTTAATTATAACTACATAGAAAGTTTTCCGGCTGGAATGAATGCAACTGGTTTATCTTCAATTGCGCTAGCCAAAACTATAACCTATGCAGGCTACAACTATGCAATGAGCAATATTGCCGAGAGCATGGTCTACGCTTGTAGCGTAAGCACCGATGGTAGTGGAATTCAGGCATGCAGCGGGATAGCCGCACCGCAGCCATCAAGCGTCGTTGCACAGCCTGTTGCTGGTCTTCCATTTGTTTGGCTTTATGCTACCAGTTATAATCAAAACAAACTGTTATTTTATTCTGTAACCCCAGCTTCACATGATATTGCCTACTCCACAGAACTGGACATGCCTGATGTATTTAATCTACCACGCAGTCTGAGCCTGAGTCCGAGCTATAGCGCTACCAATGATTATTGGTTATTTGCCTTAAATGATGGGGATAACAGTTATGCAGCCTGCCCGATAATTAAAGGTAATTTTGATCAGACTGGCTGTCGCAAAATCCCTTTCAGTTCGCTGTAAAAGCGTTTAGCGGCGTATTTTAAAGAGTGCTGGCTATTTAAAGAATGGCTGGCACTCTGGTTTTGTTGGAATTGAATCTATTGAGCTATGTATTTAGGCGTTGGTGTTAATAAGCCTTGGAGTTATTCCCGCCAGCGGAGGTGATTAATAGAACAGCTCAACTTCCGGCAAAATTATTTCAGTCAAAAACAGCTGCTCATCGGCGTAGTTAAACACCGATTGGCGTTGCCAAAATTGTTGATCCGGCTGGTAATGCAGGCTGTGCAGGAAATTGCTTAATGGTGGTGAACTAATTTCCGTGTGGCAGATCGAGGCAATCTGCATATTATCATCACGGGTTACCGGCGAATTGGCAGCAAATAGAAATTTACCAATCGGGGTAATTGAGGCATTTTTTAGTAAATTACAGAAAAATTCGGCGCTTAGTGCACAGTGACTGGCCGCCAAAATTACCGGACGTTGATTGAGGTTGAGGGTGATAATTCGCCAACGTTCCTCAGCCGTGGCGTATTCCTGCAGCAATGTTACAGTGAGTTTTTGTCCGAGCGCCTCTAATTGGCGGGTCATTGAACCGCAGGAGTTTAGTAGTTCTTCAAATTCCGGATGAAGTGGATACTGCAATAATGGTTTACTCATTAAGCAGTTACCTGCGCCAGCTCAAAGTTTTCCAGATTAATGGCGGTTAATTTTCGACCCCACACACAGCCAGTATCGAGTGAGATAAAGCGCTGGTCATGAAAAAATCCCAGTGCCGCCCAATGCCCGAAAACGATTTTTTTATTGATCGAGGGATGGAATTTGGCATTAAACCACGGTAGCAAATGATCCGGCATATTACCCAGCTCGCCTTTGTATTTGTAATCTAGTGACAAATCCTGCCGTTCCAAAAAGCGCATCCGCGTACAGGCATTAATTGCAAACTTCATCTTTTTGAGATTGTCGAGTTCCGGATTCCAGCTATTGGGTTTATTTCCATAGATTTGTTCGATAAACTGTGGGTAGTCACTGGCTTTCAAATGATTACTGACCGAATGGCTGATATGCAGCAGCTCATTGAAATCAATTCCTGGATAGATTCCAGCATGGACCAAAATATATTGATTATCATGAAAAATCAACGGGCAGGAACGTAGCCAGTCAAGATATTTGGTTATGTTCTTATCGCGAACGGTGTCGGCCAGCGTATCAGCTGAATCCAGTTTAACCAGATGATGAAAACGCGCCAGCAGATAAATGTCATGATTGCCAAGTACGGTAATTACGCTATCCTGATTCTTGTAAATCCACTTCAACACTTCCAGCGATTTGGGACCGCGATTAACCAGATCGCCAACCAGATATAAAACATCTTTGCTGGGATTAAAATCAATCAGCGCCAATAATTCGCTAAACTGCTTGTAACAACCTTGTATATCACCAATTGCGTATCTTGCCATATTAAATCCTAGTTATTTCTTGTAATTACTCAGGCTAGAGTTTACCAAATTAATAGATTGCTAAATTACAAATTTTACGCCCAATAACAAAAAGAGCAGATTTAAATCTACTCTTTTTGATTACTTGACAAGCAAAATGTTATTTATAAGAAGGTGAGTTCGGATATGGTGGATATTTATCATATTGAACTTGACCCCATACGCCAAACACATTTCCAGCATTATCGCTATAATACATCATATTGTACGTTGGATCATAAGCAATATGATTAAATCCATAGTTAGTTGGGTTTTGCGAAGGATTAATGTGTGATATATCCGATGCATCACTGTGTAATAGTGGAGTATCCACCATGATACAATGATTATCATGATCTTTTGCCGCAAATGGATCTGGTTTAAGCTTGAATCCACATTGTGATAATGGACCATTTGGTGCAATAATCTTAGAATCTTTACCTGTTAGTTTAGTCACAGAATTCGTCCACACGAAGTCATCCGAAGCTACAGTTTCACTTGGCAACATATTAGGGAACAATAATGCCCATGATTGACCTAAACGAGTGTCTTTATTCCACGTTGCACCATCATCACTAGTACGATAATAATATGAACCATAAATCCAATCAGGATCTTTTGCACTCAAATAATCGGAAACATTATTAGGATACAATTGTGGAGCATTATCTTTAGTTTTGTTTAACGCGTTAACAAAAAGTTTAGTTTTGTCAGTGCTAAGCGATAATAACCAGCTATAATTTGGCCAATACTGTTGCCCTTGAATATCTGTGTCTGTTTGTGGAATTGCATGTGGTGTAGCACTATTTGCAGAATAAGAATTAGCTACTGAATAATAAGCCTTAGTATTATCGGCAAAATATACTTTGCTATCGTTAGCTACTAATGAACTAATGTCTTTTAAAGCCGATGCTAACACTTTAGGTTGTCCACCATCAGCATAATACACACTATTACCACTAGAAGCCAAGCTCTTCGCACCACTACTCATACAAGCAATATTCGAGATATTATCTAGGCTAAAGTTTTTAGTTAAACCTTGTACGCCTTTAGTAATATCCGTCGTACTATATAAGTCTTTACCATTGGCTACTAAACATAGATTACCATTATCAATTGCTAATTTAGACATGTTAGCTACACCCTTAGTTGCAGACCAGTTATGACTACCACGAGGATTAATTACGCCATTATTGTAAAATACACGGCTATTGTTAGCAGCAGTTGCATATACATTATTGTTGTATGCAGCAATACCAGTAATTTCAGTATTAGCAGGTGCATTACCTACTTGCCACCAACCCGTAATCATAACATCTGCAGCTACAGGATGACCTTGTGAAGTGCCTTTGATGTGATAAATTGCACCTGGTACACTACGGTCCATAATTAGTCCAAGCCATTGATATTGTAGGTGTTCTGGATTAACTATTCCTGGCGCTTGTTGAGTCATAATAGCTTTACACGGATTATTGTGCTCATCATCACCACCGACACATTGCATACCTTTTGGTAATGATTTCGGATCGATTTGTAAATCTACTAATTTACTATCAGGATTAGTTGCTGTTACGTAAATTTTGATTAAGTCATCATGATCAAAATAGCGGGTTGGACCAGGTACTCTACTATCATAGTCACTATGTACCCCGCTTGAGCCCTGATAGTAAGTCTCTAATAACCAAGTTGATTTAGGATGTACATTCATATTGATGATATTGCTTCCAGCATACGGAACTGTGGTTGCAGTATGACCAGCGTAAGTGACTGGAATAGTTGCTAAGTCTAAGTTTTCTGCACCAACTTTTTTAGTTGCGGCATTTAAGGTAATATTACAAGTTCCATTAGTTGGCAATGAAACATTTGCACAATCATTACTCGCTACGGTATAGCCACTAGAAATTTTACTAGTATCTAAATTAAGATTTTCTACAGCAAAAGTACCAGTGTTTTTGTAAGTTAGAGTTAAACTTAATGGCTTACCACCAATTTCCGTGTTAAATGGAGTAGCTGTAGTGCCATCACCTGCGAATAATTTGCCATTGCTACCAGCTACAGCACTTTCAAGTTTAACATAAACTTTATCAGCGGGAACAATTGAGCCACCTAATGCAATAGTAGCTGTTTTTGCAGTAGTATTGCTATTTTCGGCAAAATATTTAATTTCTAAATTAGCTGGATGCTTGGCTTTTGCATAGTTATTGTTTCGATTTGGATTCGCAATGTCAAACTCTTCGGTCTGAACTGATTTACCAAAATCAACTTTCACACTACAACTAGCATGTGGAGCAAGGCTTGTACAATCAGTTTTTTCAATGCTGAATTGTGAACTGGACGGAGCAAAACTGATGTTACCAGAAGGTGTGTCACTATCGTTAGTTAAATTAAGTAAGTATGAATCAAAATCATTACCGTTAGCCAATACTTCCCTAAATTGGATTGAGCTTGTGCTTGGGTTAATTACTGCTGGGCCATTGGTGGTTTGGTATTGAATTGGGAACGTCGCAATTCCTGGAGTTGATGACATTGTCCCATTATCATTAATATAAGTATATTCGACAGTCAAAGTTGTAGTAGCCGCGGTCTCCATAACAGAGCTACCTGTATATACAAGGTTGAAATCAATAGAACCGTTATCAGCAAGAAGGTTTGTACTACTGTAGTCGGTTGAACCAGGGAATTTTACAAAACCGCCTTGGATCGTGAAATTGGGATTATCAATTTTAATTACAGTTTTCATGATGCGATGTCCTGAAGTATTAATAAATTTCATACTATGACTGTCGCTTTTACCAATTCCGTTGCTACTAAAGGCAAATGGAGCTGTTGAGTTGTCATTAATCATGCTAACTTTTTGCTCAGCGCCTAACAATTGTGCCTGAAGACTAGAGTTAGCTGCTGATTGGGTAGGGGTATTAGCAGCTGGTGATTGATTCGGAGTATTACCGCCACCATTGCAACCAACTATCATAAAAGTTGCTGACAGTGAAGCTACGATTAACTTGACTTTACATGAGGTTTTCATAATAAATAAATTTCCAAAAAATTAAAAACAATTATCAATTTGAAGATAAGTTATGTACACTAGTTATCTTCTTAGGGCGATATTTTATTCGTAAAAATGGAAATCTTAGTCTGAAAAAAAATGGCTAATTTTTGAGAATGGTATTTAATATTGATCAAAACTAATTGGATAAGTGAAGTAACGTAACAGATATGATATTATGGCTTTCATTTTGTCTATAGCGGCAGGCAGTCGTGTAATTTTTTAAGCATAAAATTACCGGTTAACAGCAGGTGCGATTATGATAAAATCAATAATAGCGCAACGTTTTTATGCTAGGGTAGAAAATCATGACGTCAGAAGAGATTCTCAATTCAGATAATGCAGCATTGCAAAAATTTATTGATTTTTATGATTTTTATGCTCAGGATAAGATGATGGGATTAATTGATTTAAACTTTAAGCCCATGACCCTTAGTCCGGCAACATTAAAGGCTATTCAACATGTTCTTCCCTGCATAACAAGAGAAGAGATTATGCAAAATAGTTTGGTTAAGTTGTTTGCACCATTTACCGAATGGAATCAGCCTCAGCATGGAAGGCATCAGAAATTTATAGCTGCGCGAGATAAATTACAATCTGTTCAGTGGTTTGTTTATTCAAGAAATCGTAATGATGAATTTAGACTGACTAAAACTAATTTAGTCCCGTTACTAAATCCGGTAACAAAAAATCTCATTGCGATTGAAATGACGTTAGAGACTGTTGATTCAATCAATAGCGTCTTTGTTATGCAAGGACTTCCTCAATTATCACTAAATCTTGAAACAAATTCAGAATATTTACGGTTTGGGCTAAATGAAAACTTGCTAAATATCACGAAATTGCAGCATGAAGTGTTATTTATGCTTTTTCATGACTATCATATGAAGCAAATACAAGACGTTTTGGAGCGTATTTACTCCAAAAGACGCTCGCTTAACTCAATATATCAAATAATTGCATTTATAAAAGATAAATATGAATTAAATAATACTATTGAATTATTGGAGTTGATAAAAAAACACAATTATCATGTTCAAATTCCCGAAGCGTTGTTGGATAATTTTTTTATAGATGGTTTAGCCAGCTAAGTAATTTTGCGATGTTTGGGTTGAACTAATAGATAAATTCATTTCATCTGCCGTCGTTGCGTTATTTTTAATAGTATATTTGATATTAGCAAGAGTAACGTATAATCATAGTAAATCTTAAAACCATAATCGGATAGCTCCGGTTTAGTCCTTGAAAATCAGGTACAATAACGACTTTTGAAAGCAAAATTTTATCACAGATGCAGGAATTACTTAATAAATTAAACCCGCCCCAGCGCGAAGCGGTGGAATATACTCGTGGTCCATTATTGGTGCTGGCTGGTGCCGGTAGCGGTAAGACGCGGGTAATTACCCACAAAATTGCCTATCTAATCCAGGTAAAAGGGATGCAAGCCAAACACATTACGGCAATTACCTTTACCAATAAAGCGGCGCGCGAGATGGCGGAACGGGCAACCAAATTGGTTAGCGGGATGAGTACCCGAGGCCTGACGATTTGTACTTTTCATGCATTGGGATTAAAAATCTTACGCGAAGAATGCCGCAATTTGGGCTATAAGGCAACCTTTTCGGTGCTGGATAGTTATGACAGCGGCAAGATCGTCAGCGATATTTTGCAAACTACCGATAAAGCTTTGGTGCGCAGCATGCAAAACCAGATTTCGTTGTGGAAGAACGGTTTTATCAGCCCGGAGATGGCACGTGGTGCGGCGAAGGAAGAATTTGAGGTGATGCAGGCAGAGGTTTACCGCCAGTATCAGGATACCTTAAAAACCTATCAGGCAATCGATTTTGATGATTTAATCAAGCTGCCGGTTGAGTTGTTTCAGTCCAATCTGGCGGTATTGCATAAGTGGCAGCTAAAAATCCGCTATTTATTGGTTGATGAATATCAGGATACCAATGTTTGCCAGTATCAGTTGATTAAGCTGCTTGCCGGTTCGCAGGGACAATTTACGGCGGTGGGGGATGATGATCAATCGATTTATGCCTGGCGTGGTGCCGATAGCCAGAATTTATCCTTGCTTAATCAGGATTACCCGAATTTAAAGATTATCAAGCTGGAACAGAATTATCGCTCGACAATTACGATATTGAATGCCGCTAATCAGGTGATTCAGAATAATCCCAAGCTATTTGATAAAAAGCTTTGGAGTGAGTACGGTACCGGTGAAGCAATTCGAATTATTGGCTGTGCCAATGACGAAGCCGAAGCCGATATGGTGGCGCGGAAAATTATGCTCCACCAATTGCATAATCAAAACAAATTCTCCGAATATGCCATTTTGTATCGTGGCAATTATCAATCGCGGGCGCTGGAGCAGGCATTAAGAAATTATAAAATTCCCTATACCATTTCCGGCGGGCAATCATTTTTTGAAAAAGCCGAAATCAAGGACATCATGTCGTATCTGCGGCTGATTTTGAACGAAGATGATGATACAGCATTTATCCGCGCGATTACTACCCCCAAACGCGGGGTTGGGCAAACAACATTGGAGAAATTAACCAATTATGCAACCAGTCGCGAAATATCATTATTTGAAGCACTGTTTGAAGAAGGTTTTGCCGCAGTTTGTAATCCGGTCCAATTGGAGTCGCTGCTTGAATTCGGGCAGTTTATCAATAGTATCCAATCTCGGCAGGAAAAAGTACCGGCCGGTGAGTTACTAACCGAAATGCTCAAAGCGATTAATTATGAAACCTATTTATATGATAGCGAAGAACCCAAGGCTGCCGAAAAGCGTTACGGGAATGTCTTGAATTTTATTGATTGGCTGGCTAAGAAAGGTGAAAGTGATAATAAGATGCTGCCGGAATTGGTGCAAACGGTTTCATTGATCACTATGCTTGAGGGGCGTAATGAAGAAGAGGTCGATGCGGTTAAGTTAAGTACCTTGCATGCCTCTAAGGGGCTGGAATACCCCTATGTTTTTTTAATTAGTTGTGAAGAAGGAATTTTACCGCATCAGGAATCGCTGAATCAGGGTACAATTGAAGAAGAACGGCGGCTGATGTATGTCGGTATTACCCGTGCTCAATATGAATTAACCATTAGTTATTGTGAGCAGCGGCGCAAAGCCGGCGCATTGGAAACTCGTGAGCGTTCGCGATTTTTGGCAGAGTTGGGCTCGAATAATGTCGTTGATGAAGCCAAGCGAAGGCTGGAAAAAATTAATAATAAAGATGAATTAAAAGACAAATTTGGTTTATTGCGGGCTCTATTGAAGAATGTCTAATTGCAGAGACTACGAATTAAATATAAAATCTAATCATGAACAAGGAGGTCTACATGCTAAGTAGAAGAAATTATTATCGAAATTTTTGGACTAAGGAAATCCGCCCAATGTTTCGCCGCCAATATTTGCGCGATGACTTTGGCGCGGCAATTGCGGTAGCCTTCGTCGCAATCCCGTTATCATTAGCAATTTCGCTGGCCACCGGTGTCGGTGCGGCAGTTGGGCTAACTTCTGCAATTATCGGTGGTATTTTGGGGGCGATCTTTGGTGGTTGTCGTCTGGGCGTTACCGGTCCGGCGGTGGCAATGTCAGTACTATTGGCAACGACTTTGGAAAGCTATGGCTTTGCCGGATTATTAATCGTTGGGTTAATTTGTGGCGCGCTCCAGATCTCCTTCGGTATTTTAAAATGGGGGCGGATTGCTAAATATATTCCACTGTCGCTAGTCTTGGGATTTGCAGCCGGTATTGGTTTTCTACTCTTTTTTGAACAGTTGCCGTATGCCTTTCAGGTGCAAAGCGAAGATAAAACTACTTTCATGGATATTATTCGTCATTGGGAGCTATTCTCTCAGCATTTAGGCTCAATGTCGCTGCTATTGACAGTAATAACCATCGCCATTTTGGCAATTGTGCCACGGTTTTTACCACGAGCGTATGCGTTTATTTTTGCGGTAATTATTCCGGTGGCGCTGGTTAAAATATTTGCTGTGCAAGTAGCAGTGGTTGGTCCAATTCCACATAATTTACTCCATTTTGAAGATTTTGATTTTGGGGCGATTCATCACTGGGGTAAATTGTTTTTAACCGGTATCGAGGTTTTTATTCTGGCATCGTTGGAGACTTTGCTTTCTACCAGTTCAATTGATTTGATGGGGGATGGCGATTTTCATGATCCTAATCAGGAATTAATCGGGCAGGGAATTGCTAACGTTGGGGTATCGATGATGGGCGGGATTCCAGTTACTGGGATTGTGGCGCGTTCATCGGTCAATGTGTTAGCAGGGGCGAAAACTCGGCGGGCAGCGATTTTCCACTCGTTATTGATTTTAGCGGTAGTGTTTACGGCTCCGCAGCTGATTGAAAATGTACCGATTGCGGTATTGGCGGGGATTTTGATTGCCGCATCAATCAAGATGATGAATTTTCGTCAGGTTTTTGATTTATGGAAAACCGATCGTTTAGAAGTAGCAGTTTATGCGGTTACTTTTATTGCGATGATTACTACCGATTTGATTAATGGAATTGAGATTGGTTTACTGGCGGCTTTTGCGGTGATTGCCTACCGGATGTTAAGTACCAAGGCGGAAATCAAAGTCTGGACCAATAACAATGTGGTACGGATGGGGCTCAATGGTGCATTGAGTTTTCTTTCTTATGAAAAATTATTGCAGCTAAAAGAATACGCATTGTCACAAGAGCAAGCGCATTTTGTTATTTTTGAATTTGGGCAACTGCAGAATGTTGATACTAGTGGTGCCAAACATTTGGTATCGATTGCACAGGAATTGAGCGATGCCGGGCGGCAGGTGATTTTTCATGGGATGAAAGATTTTCAGCAAGCGATCATCAATGGCAATGCCGGCGACAATCCGCCATTTCTAGTTACTGTTACCGAGTATCAGATTAAGGATATTTTGGAGAAATCTGGGGTTAAGCATTCGGTAGAGGATGTTCTGCGCCATGGAATTACTAAATATACCGCTAATTATGCCAAAGAAAACAAGCAATTATTAACTACACTTGCCAAAGGGCAAAATCCGCATACCTTATTGATTACTTGTTCGGACAGCCGACTGAATCCCAATGCGTTCTTTTCGGCCGATATTGGCGATTTGTTTATTGTCCGTAATGTCGGCAATGTGGTTCCACCGTATATGCCGGATAATATTTACAGCGAAATTGCGGCGATTGAATATGCAGTAAATGAACTGAAAGTTCGCAATATTGTGGTTTGTGCCCATACCGAATGTGGTGCAATTAAAGCATCCTACACCAGTGGTGATGAAAAATTGGGTTATGTTGGGCTGGATAACTGGTTAAGCTTGATTAAAGATGGTTTCCGGAAGCATAAGCCACACGATGCCAAGCATGGGGTTGAGGTTAATTTGCTGCATCAGGTCAATAATCTTAAAACCTATCCTAAAATCGGTGAAATGATTGCCAGCGGTGAAATCACGGTAAATGCGTGGATTTATGATGTTCATTCCGGGCATATTCTGGAATGGTCAGAACATCAGGCTAAATTCATTGAAATTGTCTAGTAGTATTTTGAATAAATTAAAATCAGTCTTGACCGGCTGATTTTTTTGAGTTATAATATTGAACTGAACGGTTTAGTTTAGATTGGAAGCAATGAAAAAAACACAAATTTTAAATGCCGCGACCAATTTATTCATGCGCCATGGTTTTGGGGTGGTGACGATGGATAAAGTTGCCACGGAGGCCAAGGTTTCCAAGGCGACAGTTTATGCGCACTTTGCCGGTAAAGAAGTGTTATTTGCCGCGATTTTGGAAAATTATTTTGAACAATCGGCAATTTCAGTTCCGCAGTTACCGACAACTATTGCGCAGAACGAAGCAGAATTTTTATCACAATTGGCTGGTTTTTTACGCGAAGTCCATGGCTACTATACCAATCCAGCAGTGATTAAACTGTATCGCTTGCTAATCGGTGAAGTTAATCAGTTTCCCGAGATTTTTGATTGGGTATTTGGCAAACAGTCGATTCAGAGCACCTCACGCTTAGCCGATTTTTTATTTGCGGCGCGGTTATTTAATTTTGAATCGGCGGAAGCGGCGTATTTGATTGCCTGCAAAATTATGGATATGCTGCGCGGGGTAACCCTGTGGCCGCAATTGGTAAATAATTATCATAAATATAACCTTTATCCAGATGGTGATGCGGTGGTTGCCGATATTCTTAACAGCGCCAACATGTTATTGCAGCAATATCGTCTGACATAACAGCTTCAGCACCAAGTTAACGATTTAGAGTTAGCGCTGAGTTATTGAGTTTGATGATTTTGCGCGCTGATTGCACGTGTAAAATCAGCGTGCTATGAGGAAAAATCAATAACTCAGGGTTAAAGTCTTTATCATGCGTAATGCCACGTATTAAACTTACTAATGAAGGACAAATCATGAAGAAAGCATTAATTTTAATTGATTACATTAACGATATTTGCCATCCACAAGGCAAGATTGCCGGTTGTGCGCCAATGATGGCAGAAGAGCAAATTGTTGCCAAAGTTAACCAGCTCACCGCAAAAGCCCGCGCGGAAAATATTTTGATAATTTGGATTGCGGTGGCGTTTGATAAAAATTATCTGGAAGCCAATCTCAGTTCACCGATTTTTTCCAAAGCCAAACAATTCCAAGCCTTGCAACGTAATAGTTGGGGAAGTGAATTATTGGCTGAATTAAACTATCAGGATGGCGAATTAATTATTGTAAAAAACGCGGTTAATCCGTTTCATGCGACCAATTTGGATCATGTCTTGCGTGCCCAAGGCGTGAATGAAGTCTATTTGGCGGGGGTTTCTTCGGAAGTGGCGATTCAATCCTGCACCCGGGATGCCCATGACCGTGGTTATGCGGTCAACGTTATTGGCGATTGCTGTGCCAGTAGCAACCGCGATAAACATAATTGGTCTTTGGAAATGCTGGCTTATTTCGGCAAAGTTATCAACAGTAATCAATTTTAATCGGTGAACCAAAATGCGTATATCTCCCGGTAATTTATTCCGTCAGGCATTGAGCAAGGATGAAATTTTGCAGATCCCCGGCACAATTAATGCCTATCATGCCTTACTTGCCAAACAGAGTGGCTTTGAGGCGATTTATCTGTCCGGTGGCGGTGTCGCCGCCGGATCGTTGGGGATTCCAGATTTGGGCATTTCCACCCTTGATGATGTCCTTACCGATGTGCGGCGGATTACCGATGTTTGTGATTTACCGTTGCTGGTTGATATTGATACTGGTTTTGGCGGGTTTTTCAATATTCAGCGTACCATCAAAAGTATGATTAAAGCCGGTGCCGCCGCTGTGCATATTGAAGATCAGATTAGCGCCAAACGTTGTGGACATCGTCCGAATAAGGCGCTGGTATCCGCCGCTGAAATGGGTGATCGGATTAAGGCCGCTGTTGATGCGCGCAGTGATGAATCATTGGTGGTGATGGCGCGTACCGATGCGATTGCCAACGAAGGGCTTGAGTCGGCGATTGAGCGAATGCAGGCGTACGTCGAGGCAGGGGCAGATATGATTTTTGCCGAAGCAGTTACCGATTTAGCCGACTACGCACAAATTCGTCAGGCGCTGGCGGTGCCGATTTTAGCCAATATTACCGAATTTGGCATGACTCCGCTCTTTACCAGCACCGAATTAGCCGCGGTCGGTGTCGATATGGTATTATATCCGTTATCGGCTTTTCGCGCGATGAATGCGGCGGCGTTAAATGTCTATCAAACTTTACGGGCTAATGGCAGCCAGAAAGATGTTCTCAATTTGATGCAAACCCGCGAGGAACTGTATCACTATTTGGGTTATCATCAGTTTGAGGATAAGTTGGATAAAATCCTTGCCCAATAACTCAGTAACGCTATTATTTTGTTGGATTCCTTAGCTGAGATATGATTAACAACCCCTTTCATTTTACCCTGGAATTGCGTCCGCGCTGGATGCGCATTACCGCCTTAACCATTTTGCCGGGATTAGTAGTCAGCCTGATTTTGCATCATCCGCAATGGTTAGTCGCCTCCTTTTTGGCAATGGCGGGAATTTTACCCTATTCAACGACGCACAGCAGCCGCTCGCTGGCCTTTTTGAATATCGTTGTCATCTGTTTACTGGCGTACGTAGTCAAGGGCTTATTTATTCACCAGCAGTGGCTGCTGTTAATGGGCTTATTGGTGATTATGGCCATTGTTCTGGGTTATATCGATAATAGCAATCCGCATTTTCGCAATCTCTCCACCTGGATGATTATTGGCTGCGTGTATGGTGGAGTTAAATTAAATGAAGCTGGAGTTAGCTGGCAATTATTTACCCAGATTTTATTATTGGCAATTGCCAGTGTGGTGTTGGTATTACTGGTGATTAAAGTTGATGAATTACCACCGGAGCCTAAGTTTATCGGACTACGTCATCCGCAATTTATTTTTACGTTTAAATATGTCCTTCCGATAATCATTACCACTACGTTGTGGTCTTGCTTACATATTCAAGATCCGGAATGGTTTATTTGGTCGAGTTTGACGGTGGTTTTAACCCAGTATGATACACTGTATACCAAATATTTACAAAGAATTGCCGGAGTGGCAATTGGTGCCGGTGCCGGAATTATCGTCAGTCTATTCTTGCCGCACAGTATAGTCATAACCTATATATGTTTTTTGTTAACCTCGTTTAGCTTACGTTCATTTAAAGATTATCTGCCAGCGCATATCCTACGCTGTTTTGTGGTGGTAGTCTTTGCCGGCAATGTTGCCCACGATTCGGTCGATGCCGCTTTTTGGCGCTTTAGCAATGTTATTGGCGGTGGAACCATCGGGTTTATCTGCACCTTATTATTAATGAAATTGCAGATGTTGCAGGTACGCTTGCGCAGCAGAGCTTGATTTATAATGGCTGATCAAATTTGGAACCTTTGCTGATTAAATTGGCATAGATATCATCTTTGTTTTTGAAGAAGATGTGATTTTCACTATAGCAGTTGCCGGCGTAGCAGCTAAGGCGTACGTATTCATTATATTTGACTCCATGAGCACTGATCAGCGGAGCAATATTTTTTTTCACTAATAGCACAAAATCATAGGCAAAGCCATAGCGGATAGTATTGCCATAAAGATAGCAGCCTTGGTTATTGGGTAATTGATAGAAATAGTTTTGATTGTAAAGAATGTTGTTACTTTCACTAACTCGGTTTTTACCATTTAGATTGTTTAACAACTGGCAATTGTTGGCGGTTAAATAAACTTGGGTATTAATGTTGGTAACATTCAGTGCCTCGCTGATATGCATGAAGATCAGTATTAATGGACTACCCATGGTGAGTACAACTAAGAGAATAAATCCAATTTTAGTTTTAGTTAGTTTTGTTAGGTCATGATGCTTTAAATGGGTTAGATATAGCCCGGTTAAGATAAAATATAAGCCAATCCAGATTAATACAATCTGGATTTTTTCACGTGGAATGACGCTGGAATTAGTAAAGGCAATAATGCCAACAATATATGCTGCCAATAGTGTTACAAACTTTATGGCTAGTTTGGTATAGGTCGGTGCTTTGAGATGTGAAGTTAAAAAATTGACCAAGAAGATTATGAATAGTGGATAAATTACCAGAATAATAATTGATACAATCAGCGCAAAAATAAAAAACGAGGCAAAAGCGGCAACACTGCTTTGCGGAATAAAGATAAACCGTGATTCCTGAACGATAACGCTAAAGCCGATTACCCCAATCGCCACAAAAAACGGCAAAATGTTGTCGGTCTTAAACAAGTGTAATAAAACATGCTTGAAGATAAATTTATTAAAATCCAGTAAGTCAATCCGACGGACTTCATCAACATGCGCTCTAAATTTCAGGTATAATTTGTGCATTATTCATGCCCCATTAAATATATAGTTGCTAATCATATCATAAATAACCGGAATTATTCCGGTGTAATTATCTCTTGTGGAGTTATCATGACCGATTTAAATTCTGAGTTTTTACAATTTGCTAATTTTCTTGCCGATGAGGCCGCCATAATTAGTCGCAAATATTTTCGTCAGCCGTTGATTATTGATAACAAAAGCAATAATACCCCGGTTACATTGGCCGATTGTGAAATTGAGTTGCGTCTGCGCCAACTAATCAAAGAACATTATCCAGCGCACGGAATTATTGGTGAAGAATTTGCCAACCAGATTGCGCAAGCACCATATACCTGGGTGTTGGATCCGATTGATGGCACGGTCGCCTTTAGCTGCGGCAAACCAACCTTTACCACCTTAATCGCACTGTTAGCCAATAATCAACCGCTCTTGAGTGTAATAGATCAATCAATCAGTCACGAGCGATTTTCCGGGGTAGTCAATCAGCACAGTACGATCAACGGCAACAAGATTAATACCAGCACTACTGCCAAGTTGAGCGATGTTCGGCTAAATGCGACTACTCCGTACATGTTTAAAACTGCCGCCGAATGGCAGTCTTTTGAGCGCGTAAAACAACAGGTTAAATTGGCGTCATTTGGCGGCGATGCCTACAGCTTTGCTTTACTGGCCGCCGGGCATATTGATGTGATAGTGGAAGCGGATTTGCAGTATTATGATGTCGCGGCATTGGTGCCGGTAATTACTGCTGCCGGTGGCATAATCAGTGATTGGCAAGGACGGGAATTAACCGCAGAGTTTAATGGACAGTGCCTGGCCTGTGCCAATGTTGCGTTACAGCAACAGGTACTGGAAGTGTTGAATGGCAGCAAATAATCGGCTTTATTTTAGCTTTGCTGGAGAATGTGCAAAAATGGGAACTAGCTATCCATTTTTGGGAAACTACATAATTCATAATTAAGGTATAATTTGTCTAGAGTCTCTAAAATGGGATATTTCTGGTGTGGGTGGCTCTGCATCATAATAGGCGGTTTTTAAATAACTTAAATAAGTGATGTTACGCAAGCATCTATAATTTAGCGCTAAATTCTTTATCATGCGTAACATCAGTTAAATAATAAAAAATTATAAAGGTATATAAATGAATACTCCCTCCAAAATTTGTGTGATTAGTGCGGCAGCGTTGGCGTTGTTGGTTGGTTGTAATGGTGGCTCCTCTTCTTCACCGACTCCGGCACCCAGTCCATCGCCTACACCGAGCTATTGTCAGCAGAATGTTGCAAATTTTTCATCATTAAATGGTATAAATCTATCAACCACCCCATTTGATTATACTTGGGGACCGGCGCTGGCCAATCTGCCATTTCCAACTAATCTAGCGCAATGTCAAACCAGCAACAGTTGGAATCAATCCCGTATTTTGGCGGCTATAGGCTATTGGGTGGGGCAAAAAGTTAATTATTGCCATCACCATGTACCAACCTGGAATCCGGCTTACGAGTTAAATGGAACTACTCCTAATCCGCAGGCAGTTGCGGCCTCTGCAATGTGTAGTACCAATAGTGATATTATGCCGCCGGTGCCAGCAGAAAGCATTATCCGCTGGAATTATTCCGGTGTTGGTACTGAAACCTCCACCGCGTGGTACAACGCCAATTCCGGGTTAGCCTATCCAACTGGTAATTATGCCTATGGTCTGGATTGCAGTGATTATACCAAATTAGTTTATGCCTATGCGGAATCAGTCTATTTTACCAGCGCGGTTGCCATGCAGGCCGGACAGTCTGTAGCACAAAGTAATTTGGCGCCGAATATGCCGGGCTTTATTGATTCACCAGAAAGCGATTCGATGGGCTTATATTCGGCTGGTAATCTGGTATGTGCCGATGGAACGTTAGCACCGAATCGGGGAATTGCCACTAGCAGCAGTTGTAATGGACACGGTGGTTATATTTCGGTATTTGAAAGTAATGGTAGTTATAATGCCAATGCCGTCACTGATACCATCCTCAATAATCTGCAGCCGGGAGATTTGATTTATATTGCCGGTTTAGCGTATGATTATGAGACACAGAAAATAAATCCAACGGTTACCCATGTGATAATCTGGACTGGGCAACAAATTGGTAACAGCAGCTATATTACCGATAGTATGATTGCTCCGCAAACGGATATTGACAGCTGGGGTTATCATAATGGTGAATGTGGCAACCAATTTTGGAGTGCGGCAAATAATACCGGTAATTGGATTATCAGCGACAGTCACTATCAGGGACCGGATTATCGCGCGTTTACCAGTTGTTTCTATCGTAATCAGGTATGGGGTGTGCGCCGGGTAACCATTAATTAATCTCTGTCCTCAGTGGTGTAAGCGATTTATACTTACACCACATCCTTGTAATCCATTGGGTCTTTTATTAAATTTGTAATAATCATTTCTGGTGGCACACAATGCAAAATAAACTTAGACTAGTTGTTTTAACTTCATTAATAGCTGCGACTATCACGGCGTGTAATAGCGGCGGTAGTTCATCTACTCCGCCGCAACCCTTTGTGCCGCAACTTAATCAAAATGCGATTAATTTTATCTTTGTGCAAAGTTTTGAATCCAATCCTGCGTTTAACAATCTTTCGGTGCAAGGTTTTAATCATTCGCTCAAATTCGGACAGTTGCTCAATCAGATAACTGCATCACGAATTACGGGGATTTTTGCTTTGAACCCCGCTAGCAATATTGTGAACGGTTATCCGAATATGGCGGCGATCCAAAGTATCGAAAACTATGCGGTGCTAAATGGGCGCGGAATTAATGATACGTTACCGAATAATCCTGATAGCATTGGTTCATTGATCTATGAGGTTTTGTCCAATAGCAGTACCGGAGCCACCAACGGCAATTATATTCTGGCACTACCCGCGGCAACAATTAATGCGACACTGAGTGGGTTAAGCGCTGTTCCCAATTTATATTTTAATTTTCAACCGCTAACTAATTCCAATCAATATGCAATTTTGTCGGTAGCCAATATGGCCAATGTTTCGATGAATACCTATAATGATGGAATATCTGCCAGCAGCACTTATCCCCAGCTGAATTTAACCACCGGGGCGCAGTGTCTGGAGTCCTCAGTGGTGATTCACTCCACCGGAACGCCACCGGCTAATATCAATACCAACGAAACGGTTTATTTTGTCCGCCACGTCGAAGCGCATCCGGCAAATAATTTTGATAATGGTAATTATGTCTGTCAGGGACAATGGCGGGCGATTGGCGCTAATCCAATTTTGCTGAACATCATGGGCGGCATGCCGGATTATGTTTATTCTTCCTCACCCGCCGATGAGTATGAATCAGCAACTTTTCCCTATACTTACGTTCGACCGTCACTAACGATTAACCCGTTCACCATCCAATATAACCAGCCGCTGAATCTGGTTGAACCTACTCAGTTTGTGTGGGGTAATTATGAGTCAATGGCGCAATTTTTCTTTACTGGTAATAATTTTAGTAATAAGACGGTCTTGGTGGCGTGGGAGCATGCGACGATTGATAATGCGGTTCAGTATTTGTTTAACGGGATTTACAATCAACCAGTTCCAGCCAATCTACCGGAATGGAGTTATACCGATTACGATACGGTATGGAAGTTACAAACCGACAGTCAGGGTAATTTAACTTTTAGCAATACTTGTGAGGGAATTGCCGATCAAACACTACCGTTAAGCTGTCCGG
>CAZATM010000156.1:0-4073 GCA_964488065.1 uncultured Neisseria sp. | reverse complement strand
TGATTGCCGACCAATTGCTCCAAACTCCCGCGCCCGCTATTGCCCAACGTTGCCAGTCCGTGGGCATCATCGATAATCAGTAAGATCTTTTCCGGCATTAATTTTTTTAGTTTTATAAGTTCAAGTAGTCCGCTGTTACTTCCATCCATGCTGTAACAACCCTCGCTGATAATTAACTGGCGCTTAGCGGAAGACTGGATTTTTTGCTGCATTTCGCAAATATTATGCGAGTCAAAACGGGTAAATTTAGCCTTAGATAACAGCACGCCATCAATATGTGAAGCATGGCAGTTGCGATCGAGCCAAATTTGGGTGTTCATATCGGCCAGCGCGCTAAAAATGCTGACATTCATCTGGTAGCCGCTATTAAAAATTAAACACTGCTGGTAATTAAGCCATTGCGCGAGTTCCTGCGTTAGTCTCTGATGTTCCTGCGTATACCCCCCAAGCGTGGGTGCACCGCCACTGCCAACACCGTAACTATCCGCTGTCGTTTGTAAACGGGAAATCAATTGGTGATGATGACTTAATCCCAGATAATCATTATTCTGAAAATCAAGATATTTTTCTTGTTCAATCAAAGTCCAACCATTCATTAACGGTTTTCGCACCAGCAATGCGCGGCGATTGCTAATTTGCGTAGTTTGCTGGTGGAGAAAATTATCCCACGAGTTAAGCATCATTGACCTGATTAGAACTTGGCTGAGTTAGTTCACGTAACAATTTGCTGTCGGATTCAAATAAATTATTGGGGGTAGTCAATAATTTTTCGCCGATGAATATTGAGTTGGCTCCCGCCAGAAACAGTACGGTTTGTTCCAATTCAGTTAATTGGCTGCGTCCGGCGGCAAGACGAATCCTGGTTGCCGGAAAAATAATTCTGAGCGTGGCAATGACCCGCAGTAATTCGAGTTTATCCAATTCAGCAACATCTGCAAGCTTGGTTCCGGCAATTTTAACCAAGGTATTGATTGGGATTGACGCGGGCGTTGCCGGTAAATCAGTTAGTGCTTTGATAAAGCTAATCCGATCGTCCTGACTTTCGCCCATTCCCATTATTCCACCGCAGCAGACGTTTATTCCGGCTGCAGCAACATTGGCAATGGTTTCGACACGATCATTAAAGGTGTGAGTAGAAACAATTTGTGGATAATATTCGGGAGATGTGTCAATATTGTGGTTGTAGTAGTCAAGTCCGGACTGTTTTAACTCCTGCGCTTGAGTTGAATCTAAATTACCTAAAGTCACACAGGTTTCCAAACCGTGATCTTTGATCAGTTTTATATACTCTTTGACGGTGGTCAATGCCCGGCTGGTTGGCGAGCGGTAGGCCGCACCTAAACAAATTCGTTTTACTCCGCGTTTTTTGGCATTAATGATGGTTTCTTGTAATTCGGCAATTGGTAATAGCGCGTTAAGCTTTATCTTGCTGTCATTGTGGATGCTTTGCGAGCAATATTTACAGTCTTCAGTACAACCCCCGGTTTTTACACTGATTAGCTGACACTGTTCAATCTCATCGCTAAAATGCTGCTGATGGACTGTTCGCGCCTGAGTTATTAAGGTTAGCAATGGGGTAGTGTATAGTTCTTTAATCTGTGCCGTGCTGTAGTTCATAAAATTACTTTCTGTAATATTCGAATATCTATGTGATAATCGTTTAAATAATTATGGAATTAGTGGTTAATAGCGCAATTCTAGCCAAATTTGGCGAAGATAACGCACAATTACATTCCAAATTTGCATATAATAGCGAATAAATTATTTATAATCGAATATTATGAACACTAAAAAAGAAACTTTAGCGACGAGTTGTAGCGATAAAATCAAAGAGTTAATCTTAACCGGTGAACTGGCGCCGGGTGAAAAGATTAAGGGTGATTATTTAAAAAATTATTTGGGCTGTGGACTTAGCCCGATCCGGGAGGCGCTTTCGCGCTTGATTGGCAGTGGGGTAATTGAGCTGTCGGATAATGTTGGTTTCAAAGTTGCAACGCTGTCACCTGAAATGATCGTTAATTTCTACCAAAGTTATGCCAAAATTGAAAGATTGTTATTCAGCGAGTCGATTCTCAACCACCATGATGGCTGGGAAAGCAATCTGGTTGCTGGTTTATATAAATTATCTAAAATTGAAGGATCTACTGCTAAAGTTGAGTATTCATTATGGAGTGCTCACAATGACCGGTTTCATGATGCCTTGATTAGCGGCAGCGATCTTACTGAGGTGAATGTTTTTTATAAAAATTTGGCTTTTAAGCGGCTGTGGCTTAATAATTGTGTTTATGGTGCGGACAATCAGAAGTTGATTTCTACCAGCCATCGTGAGCATAATAAAATCGCCGAATTGGCTCTTGCCGGTGATGAAGTCACGGCGACGAATCTGCTTTATAAACATACCATGAATAGTTGTGAGATGTTATTGAGTAATTTTACCAAGTAATATTACGAATGATAAAGACTTTCGCGCTAAGTTATTGATTTTTCCTCATGGCTCGCTGATTTTACACTCGCTTTTCAGCGCGCAAAATCGTCAAACTCAATGACTCACTGCTAAACTATAGACATGGGCGTATCCCAGCTATTTTGTTAAAAAGTTTGCCAATAGTTCCAATCCATATTCGGTGGTAACCGATTCCGGATGAAATTGAATTCCATAGACCGCTAATTGCGGGTGCGCGATAGCCATTACTTCTTGCTCGGTAGTAGTGGCGGTAATTATTAATTCGCTAGTTAATAATGAATCCGGCTCGATCAGCAGCGAGTGATAACGGGTTACCTGAAAAGTTGTCGGCAGATTATGAAATAACGGATTATTATTATGCGTAATTTCACTGACTATTCCGTGGCAAATATGCTTGGCAGTGATTATTTTTGCGCCATAAATTTCGCCGATAAGCTGGTGCCCCAAACAAATCCCCAGCAGTGGAATTTGTCGGGCGATGGCGGCCCCCATTAGTTGTTTGGTTGCTACTAGTGCTTCATCACTGGGATGTCCCGGACCTGGTCCAATAATAATCCGCCGTGGTTGGTACTCGGTCAGTGTTTGTAAAGTAACTTGATCGGTGGTGATCATTTGCTGCTCTATACTCAGTTGCCGGCAATAATCCGCAATCATGGCACTAAACGAGTCACGGTGATCAATAATTAGTAACATTTTTAGTGTTCCAATACTTTCAATTTGGCGGGAATCATGCCGCGAACATCATTACATAGAAAAATTGCCGTCGCCGCCAACACCATCTCTGTACTGATTGCAGATTCCTGCACTTGCTGAGATTCTACTAAAATATTGCGAAAAATCCCATTCAGTAAGCCATGGGTGACCGGAGTAGTAATAAGTTTACCCTGGTATTCAATAATAACATTATGGTAACGACTCTCAGTAATAATTCCATCCTGATTAATAAAAATTAGTTCATCAACGCCTAGTGGCTTATGCTCGCGGTCAAGCTGGGTATAAATGCCACGAGTAAGTTGACTATCGGTTTTATGACCAAAAAGCGGATGGCGGCTATCCACTGCGATCGGTGCGATGGCAATAGTCAGATATTCCGGCTTGGCTGCAATTGCCTGATGTTCAATTTTATATTTACCACAATAATCCAATTCAATCCGTAATTTATAGCGCATTGACGGTTGGCAGTGTACTGCGGCATAGTTCAGTAGCGCTTGTTTAATCGGTTCAATCTGACCCTTAAATAGCACTCGTTGCGCCGAATTATCCAGCAGGTCAAGATGGCGGTATAGATTATGAATTGTCTCATTGGCTACCAAACAAGATTCAATCAGTCTAAATGCCGGATGGTACCACTTGCAGACAAAATTTAATTTAGTCATTATTTCCTGCCATTCTTCTTGGGGTGTTGCCTGAATGGTAATTCCGCCGCCAACCCCCAGCATTAATTCTTGTGGGTAGGAGTATTTAGCGTTTAGAGTTCGAATTGCAACACTAAATCGCATATCATTATTCGGTAAGATATAGCCAATCGCACCACAATAGACACCGCGGGAATAGCCTTCAATTTGTTCGATTAGTTGCAGAGTGCTTAATTTGGGTGCGCCGGTAATTG
>CAZATM010000155.1:0-13604 GCA_964488065.1 uncultured Neisseria sp. | reverse complement strand
TAACGCAAAACCTGATTGCGCACCTCGGCAGAAGGCATTGCCATCTGATATTGCTGTTGTTGATAATTATTAAAGTTCATAACCTACCTATCTAATTACAAAAAATATTGATTTATACGCAACATCCATCCACAGATATCGCCATGTGGTACTTATTATATAGTATTCTTTTGGCAAAATGCAATTACTTTCGTCAAATTTTCGCCAAAACTAAAATAAACTCAAAGCTATTTGTCATCTATTGCCCAACCAATCGTTACTAAATCATCGAGCAAAAATCCCCCTGCCATGAGCAAGTTTCAGCCGAAGTGTAGCAAAAAGGCACTTTATTGCATGAAATATTTCATTTCATTGGTGATTTGCCGATTAAGCTAGAATAACTCTTGGACAACAAATTAATTATAGGACTCAATCATGAAAAATATCACCAAACCACTTATGTTAGTTATTACATCAATAATACTCAGCGCATGTAATAGCGGCGGCGGAAGCGGTGGCGGCGGCGGATCGGTGCTAAGCGCCAACCCACAACCATTCCAGCAATTTTATCCCAATGGCTCACCATTTACCCCTAATAATTTTGGCTCGGCAAAAATCTGGTCAACAGGTAACGGCGATCTAAATTTCACCATTTATCAATCTTCGAACTATCAGGGAATTAATATTACCTTTTCAGGTAATGTGCAACTTAATTCAGCAACTTGCTTTTACGCAACAGATAGTTATGGTGATAGCATCCAATTAACTAACTGCTCGCAATCAACCAGCGGTAGCAGTTATCAATTAAACGGGACAGCAACCGATAACGAAGGAAATTCATCGTCAATGTCAATTTCAACTGCGGTATTACCATCCGGATCATATCTGTCTCCATCGAATTGCTACAGCATCAGTGCGTCAGGAACGTCATTATCGGCAACCTGTCTGGCAACTAATGGCTATACTACTTATAATGTCACTGCAGATATCTCTACCTGTCCAACTGGTCCGCTAGCATGGAATCCAACTACCAAAGTTCTTGCTTGCTCATAATAAACGATGCTATTTTAAATGTTAAAAACCGATACACAATGTATCGGTTTGTTTTTATTGGTTACACACGCCTAATTATTATTCAATTCACGTAACTCACGCTTGAGTATCTTACCGGTCGCATTGCGCGGTAATTTCTCCATAAAATAAATCTTACGCGGTTGTTTAAATGGTGCCAAATGCGGTTTGACATAAGCTTTAAATTCGGCTTCGCTAGCACTTTCACCTTCTTTTAATTCGATATATGCAACTGGCGTTTCATTGGCTTCGGCATCTTTTACCCCAATTACCGCACAGGCATTGACTTTTTCGTTGGTATAAATAATTTCCTCGATTTCACGCGGATAAATATTCATCCCTTTACTGATAATCAAATCTTTTTTGCGGTCAACAATATAGATATAACCATCCTGATCAACCTTACCGATGTCCCCGGTTCTAAACCAACCATCAATGATTGCTTCCCTGGTATCCTCGGGACGATTAAAATACCCCATTGTAACGCAATCACCTTTGACACATATTTCGCCAATTTCGCCAACGCCCAATTGCTGCATTTCATCACTAAAGGTTGCGACTTGATAACTCGGCAGCGCCTTGCCAACTGAGCCGACGCGATTGGCCCATGGTACATTCACCGATACCACCGGCGAGCATTCGCTGATACCATAGCCCTGTATCATAACCCCGCGTTTGAAAGATTCGCCAAACCGGCGCATGGTTTCTTCTGATAATGGTGCTGCTCCGGAAATAAATCCTTTAATATTATGAAACCAGTGGAAATACCACGGTAATTTAGCTTTGGCCAAGGCACTATAAACATCCGGAACACCAACAAAAAAAGGAATCCGTTTAAGCAAAACTTGTTTTAATAATTTGGCAAAGTCACCCTTGGTTGCAATCGAGCGGATAATCGTAACATTGCTATTGGTAATAACCGGCAGTAATACAGTAATCGTAAGCGTAAACGCATGGAACATCGGTAAATAACACACCATATTCAACTTACCGGATTTAACTCGCAAATGTGTCAATGCACAGTAGATGTTAGAAAAGATATTCTTAAATGACAACATCGCACCTTTGGGTTTACCGGTAGTTCCCGAAGTATAAACAATTACCGCTAAATCTTCCAATTTCGCCGCAAATGTGGCAACTGGCAATGTTGGTGCCGCCAAAATTTTTTCATGGCTAATATTTTTATCATTTTCAATCGGCACTCCATCAACCCAAATTATCTTGCAAATATTGGTTTTTATCAGCAAATCATGAGTTTCTTTGGCAAATTTGGCACTACAAAAAAGCACTTTAGCTTGAGCATCATTTAGGATATAGGCAATTTCATCTTCTTTGAGAAAATTATTTACCGGCACAACCACCGCACCAAGCTTGCTAATCGCAAAAAAATTAACGACGAATTGCCAGGAATTACTCATAACCAACGCAACTTTATTTCCCGGAACAATACCAATCGAAGCGAGATAACCGGCAACTTTATCGACATAATCAATCAACTGTTGGTTGGAGATTTTAAGATCTTCTTCAAAAATAATGGTTTTATTCGGTGTCGCTGTTGCATTTTTAACGATAGCTGAATAAAAATTATCCGCCGGAAATGGATGAGTCATAATAACCCCTTGATTGGTAATATATTCATAAAAATGTATTGATAATGCTACAAATTATACCTGATTTTACAAATTTTTGCTTTAGAAAATCTAAAATCTCAAATTAACTACGTACGGCCAAAGCAGTTGCACTTCTCAACCGCGCACTGGCACTACTTTGAATATCATTATCACCATATTCTTTGGGTTTAGCTTTTAGCACCGACTGAAACTGATCAATCGCCGCCGGGTAGTTACCAAGCACATAATACTCACTTCCCAAACCATAATGATAACGTAATGGATTATCAAATTTATCATCGGCATACAAAATGGCATATTGATCCCACACATCCGGATCGCTGGCATTGCTTTGTGCTAATAGATTCAAGCGCCCGGCCGCTTTGGGATAATTTTTGCTGGCAATCAAGAACTCCAACTGCCCCATCCATAAACCTTTATGATTGGGAAAATCACCGAGTGCCTGATCATACAGCTTATCGGCTAATGGATAATTTTTAGCGGCTATCAACTGCCGCGCCTTAAGCCCAATTACTATTGGGTGCGCCTGATACGCTGGATTTGAAATTTTATTAAGCGTAGCAATGCTTTGCGCCAATTGTTTATTCATAAAATAACTTTGAGCCAAACCATATTCCTGCGCTTCGAGACTGACATAGCGTTTGGATGCAATTGCCGATTGATAAAATTTAGCGCTTTCACTCACCCCGATTTGCCGGATTCGGCATTTTTCCCGAATCAATAAAAAACTAATGCTATCTTGACGCATTTTAACCGGCAATTGATTGGCACGGGTTTCGGCCTCGCTTAAACGTTCGACGGTGACCGGATGGGTTTGCAGAAATGCCAGCGCATCATTGGAATTAAATTTATAAGCATCCTCCATCCGCTGGAAAAATTCGGGCATCGCGTGGGCATCAAAACCCGCCTGATACATTAATTGTTGTCCAACCCGATCGGCCTCGCGTTCATAATCCCGCGAAAAAGACAACATATTTTGTGCCGCCATTCCTTGTCCACCCTGCATGGCTAGAACCGAAGCCCCGGCACTAAATGGCGCTAACAATGCTCCAGCAATGATACCGGCAATCCCTAACCATTGTCCGCGATTCTGAACACTAATATTGCGAAAGATATGATGTTGAACGACATGACCGATTTCGTGAGACAAAACCGAAGAGAACTCGGCTTCCGATAAGGTATAATAAATCAGACCATTATAAACGCAGATGTACCCGCCGGGCAAAGCAAAAGCGTTGATTTCACGATCTTTTATCAGATAAAAATTGAATGGCTGCCCAGCTAGCGGCGAATAACTAACTAAATCATCACCCAGTGTATTGATGTAATCCAGACAGTCATAATCATCCAGCATGCTGCCACTGGAGTAAATATTGAGAACAATTTGTTTGCCAAGCAAATCAGCTTGATATGGTGTAAGATTGGAGCGATCATTGTCACCCAAATCCGGCAAACCATTAATGCCGTCAGCAAAAGAACGATGGGCGCAAGTACCCATTGCCACCCCCATAGCGGTAGCACTAAGTACCTGCTTTAAAAATCCGCGCCGCGAAATATCAACGACCAACTCCAGCTGTTGTTGTGGTGTCTTATTTCGAGACTCGTAAAGCTGACTAAGAATTCCATTCAACAACTTCATTATTTTTCCGTTGAATTATTGCAACTGGGTTGCCAGTCCACTTAAATATTTTTGCTGATTGGTCGCAAAGTCTTTATCGACGCTTTGTGCATCATAAAGTTTCAAGGTAATCACTGTTTGTGAATTCCCTTGCGCCGTTAATTTAACAGTATATACCGGTTTTGGTGGGGTTGCCCCAGAAGATTCGTTGCTAAACCACTTCTGCAAGAAACTTGGATCCGGATTATTCAACTGTGCTTGCAATGGATAAACATAGTATTCACCTAAGGTACGGTTCTTATCTAAAACACCCAAACCGGTCCTTTCCAATGCTAACCCGGTGCGCCACCATGCCCGCTCTAAGTTATCACTAACCAAAATTTGGTTATTAGCATAGGTAGCCTCTTTTGGTGCGGCTTGCACCTGCTGTTTAATTTCTTTAACCTGTTCGGTTGACATTCCCGAAAATACCATATACTGCGTCAAGAACTCCAGCTCCAACTGCGGATTGGACGGAACCGGAATCCATTTGGTTTGCTGCGAACTGGATGGGGTAAAGGTTGAAGTATTGCTCATCGCTTTTCCAGAACATCCCTCATAGGTTTCATCCATCTCGTAATTGGTTGCCATTACCACAACGTTATTGCCATCTTGCCATAAAGTTATCCGGTACATATAACGAGCATCCAGCGAATACATACTACCCCAGCCAACCCAACTAAAGAAATCACGAATCGGTTCGCCCTGCGGAACTTTAGTATTGCGGCTTGCCCAATCGGTCTGAATAACACCAATTGCTTGATTTTGGTATTTAACC
Organism: uncultured Neisseria sp.; assembly: GCA_964488065.1. Classification (GTDB taxonomy): domain Bacteria; phylum Pseudomonadota; class Gammaproteobacteria; order Burkholderiales; family UBA11063; genus Aquella. The sequence continues at coordinate 8,488 of CAZATM010000155.1, read as the reverse complement.
GCCAGCCCCAATTGCGTTACATACGCGCGCATACTTGGCCAAATCTTATTTACATTCTGACTTTCAATCACCAACCAGCGTTGTGAACCGCCAGATTTTATTGCCATTCCGGTAATATTTGGTACTTGGTAACTATTTTGCCCCGGAATTACCGTCATTTTATAACTAGAATTTAGATCCGGCGAACTTAACCCCGGTGGCGTTGCCAAGGTATCGGTATTCCGCGGAGCTGCTGAATTATAGACTGCCTGCGAATCAACAGTACTACAGGCGGTTATCACTAGTCCACTGGCAATTAATGCTAAAATCAGATTAATTTTTTTTATCAACATAAATATCCCCATCAATTACAGATAACATATAATCAACAATAAAACGCACATTCTAGTCAGTAACCGCGGCTAATGAGGCACTAAGCTCCTGCTGATAAGCACTACTTAATACTGTAAGTGGCAACCGCAATTCCGGTGTTTTGATTCGCCCTTCGTGGAATAGTCCCCATTTGACCGGGATCGGATTGGCTTCATAAAATAGCTGTAAATATAATGGCTGCAACTGTTTATTAAGCTTTAATGCCTCTTCACGCTCGCCGCGTAGTGCCAGTTCACACAATCGACTAAACAATCGTGGGCGCAAGTTGCTGACCACCGAAATCACCCCATCACCACCTGACAATAAAAATGCCAGGGCAGTGCCATCATCGCCGGAAAATAAATGAAATCCCGCCGGGCGTTTGGCGGCCAAGTTTAAGCAACGGCTAATGTCACCGGTAGCATCTTTTACTCCAACGATATTTGGATAATCTTGCGCCAACCGTAAAATGGTTTCATCGCTTAGATTACAAGCAGTTCGTCCCGGAACATTATAAAGAATCACCGGAAATTTTGAAACTTCGGCTACTTTGGCAAAATGCTGATAAAGTCCACCTTGCGTTGGTTTGACATAATAGGGGGTAAGACACATTAAATAATCAATCCCGGTTAACTGATTAACTTTGCGGATAAATTCCAGTGTCGGCACAGTTGCAGCCATGCCGCTGCCGATAATGATTTTTACGCGCCCACGGGCGACTTCAATTATCCGCTTGGTTACCGCTAAATGCTCGGCGGTACTTAACGCTGCCGCTTCTCCGGTTGAACCTACGGCAACGATACCACTAACACCGCTCTTTATCTGCCATTCAACTAAATTATCCAACTCTTCAAAATCTATTTGTCCATCAACATTCATTGGCGTAACTATCGCCGTGATAACACCTTGTAACATATTTTATTTCCTATTCCTAAAATCACTATCAAAATGTAAAATTACCGGTAGCTTTTTGCAGTAAACCACCCAAAATAATCTCCAAGCGGGATTTGGCATCGGTACCAGCTTTGTCATTATTAAACTGAATCCCAATTCCCTCGGGATAACCAACTGCTGAGGCTGGAGCAATCCAACATACTTTACCACCGACGGCACACGGCTCGCTATTTTCCGGCAACGAAATAATCAAAAACACCTCATCACCTAAACCGAAATCAAATTTGCCACCAACAAACACTCCACCGAATTTAAACTGGCGAATATATATTTTGGCTAAATCACTCAATGAAGTTACATTGATTTTTAAAATATTATTCATTATTTTTTCCAGATTTTTTATGTTTATTTTTATACAACTCAAGCGTTGATTGTGAATTAAGCGTCATATTGCGGATACTAATTTTCGGGCTAAATAAATCGCCATTGATCTGCACCGGAATTGACACCGATTTAATGTTTTGCGCATTTTGCGGCAAAATGCTGCTAACCAATAATTCATAATCCAGTTTGGTATTTTTAAAATCAATCACACCACTACCGCTAGCAGCAATTGATGGCGAACTAAATTTGACTGGACTTTGGCTGGAAATTCCGTTGGTAAAGTCAAAGTTGGCATTCAAACTGGTAAACTTAGTCATAATCGCATTGCGATTTTGGAATGCTGCCAAATTTTCTGGGCTTAAAAAGAGGCTAAAATCAACGCCATTAAAGCCACCATTACTAACTTTCAAGGCAATTTTACCACTCAAATTTTTATGGATATCTTGGTAGCTGACTGCATTTAATGCCTTGACATTAATTGCCAAATCAGCTTGCCCGCTAATGGCATTAACATTAAATAGCTCATGAAAAACTTTCTGTAAATTAGCCTTGCTGATGGTATTTTGAATTGCAATATCATAGCCGCTACTCTCATTATTTGCCGGAGTAATCACACCTGAGCCAGATAAAGTACCATCATAAATATTTGCGGTCAAGGACGACAACTCCAACTTACTATCTTTCATCTGCAGTACAGTTTTGACATTATTAAGCTGTAGATGATTCATGCTAAACTCTTTTAATTTAAGCGTTGCACTAATATCAAACAATTTCAACCACCCAAATGGTAATTGGCGCTCATCAAAATAAAACGGCATAATTTCTTTATTGGCATTACTCATTATTTGATTAACATCGAGCTTATCGACACTACCGCTTAGTGTTATTTGCGGTTTTTTAACATTGTACCAATAACCAATCGCTAATTTTGCCGGCGATTTATTAATTATGCCATCTAATGTCAAATTAAGCCAACCGGATGATTCATTATAGCTACAATTTCCAGCCAAAGCACCATCAAAAATTGCGCTTTCACTAGTATTAACTGACTGCTTAAATTGTAACGAACAACGCTCATTCTTTAAATCAAACCCATTATCAAACTTAGGCTTTGTTAACGCAAGGATCGCTGAAAAATGGCTACTTTCATTGACACTATCTAGTTTAGTAACTAAATCATCCATTTCGTACTGCGAGAAATTGGCAGTTTTAAGGTCTTTCACTGATAAATCAATTTCGCGTTGAGTACCGTTATTTTTAGTTACACTGGCATTTAATTGATTAACAGCCATCCCGAAATAGGACAATAAAGCGGTATCAGCGTTAACTTTGACATCATAAACCACACTTTTGGCATTGCCGTTAAATTTATTTAACCATAGTTGCTGCGTTTTATAATCATAACGACCATAGCTATGGAATTCACCATTAAGTTTAGGGCTATGCAATGAAATCGAAATATCTTTAAAGTTCAATCCACTATCATCAATTTTATTGACATTACCTAAAACTTTAATATCGGCATTATAGTTAATCGCTTGAAAATTAACGTTTATTTGTGGCAAGGTGTCAAGATCGTTAACCTGCAATCCACCATCGCGAATAAGAAATTTACCGTTTAAATTTACCATATTGAGATTGGTCACCGACAAATATCTCAGGTGTTTAAACTCAGAATTGGCAATCGCTTTATAGTTAAAGAGGGTTGCAACATTGCCTTTAGCCAATGCATTTTGATAAAAGGTTAGTCCATTTAACGCAATTCTTTTGACCCGATAATGACCAACAATCAAGTCTAGCCATGATAATTGACAGTTGGCGGTATTTACGTGCAATACTTTATGGTGAGTTTTATCTTCAACCGTCAAATTGGAAATAAATAAACTCAGACCATGCCAGGAACGCGGCTCAACATTTCCGTTGATTACCACCGAATAGCTGTCATTATTGAACTGTTCAATGACCATCGCTTTGACTTTCGTGGCATCAAAAAGATAATAAAAAAACAATAGCGGCAAACAAAAGCACACAAAGAAGACCACGAAGCCACTCCAGCCAATAATCCGCCGCTGGCTGCGAGTAATTTTAAATTTAGTTTTATTCTGCATTACAAAACCTAGAAATATAATCATCATGTAAGCGTTTTACCTGTTGATAAAGATAGGCCTCATCACGATTATTTTCAATAACATCATCCGCCAGCATCAATTGCTGTTCACGCGGCACTTGCGTAGCTAAAATAGCATCCACTTCCAGCGGAGATAATTTGCTTCTTCGCTGTAATCGTTCCACTAGTAGTGAATAATCACAATCAACCACAAGACTGCGCTGAATTAACTGTAAATACTTGGGTGATTTAAACAATAGCGGTACCACAATAATCCAGTATTTTACCTTAACTGGAGAATTAAGTTGCGCTACAACTTGCTGATAAATCAGCGGATGCAATAATTGCTCCAATTTCGTCCGTGCTTCTGGCGCATTAAAAACAGTCTGGCGCAACTTATCACGCAAAAGATTCTTGTCTTTATCAACAATCTGCGGACCAAATACGGCTACTAACTGTGAGACTATCGGCGAACCGGTTTGAGTTAGTTGATGGGCAATAACGTCGCAATCGATAATCCCAGCCCCTAAATCGGCAAACATCTGCGCGACTTTAGATTTACCACTACCGATAACCCCGGTTAAGCCAAGCACTAACATCGGCTACCTCCTACTAATTTGGAATAATTATTGGAAACAATTGCTGGGCAAAAAATAATACCACAATCCCTGCACCACCTAAGAACGGACCAAATGGAATTGGATTGCCGGCGGCTAATTTACCACTAACCCTAAGCGCAACCGCATAAATTATCCCCAAAATCGAAGAAATCAATAGAATGCTTAATAAATGCTGCCAACCTAACCACGCTCCCAAAGCTGCCAATAATTTAAAATCGCCATAACCCATACCGTCTTTGCCGGTCAATAATTTAAAGCCCCAGTATAATAGCCATAATGAGCCATAACCAACCATTGCGCCAATCACAGCACTTACCAACGAGCCGGCAAATAGACCCTGTAGATTAAATAATAACCCCAGCCACAATAAACTCAGTGTTAATTCATCCGGTAATAAATAGGTATCCAGATCAATAAAAATCATACTAATCAATAAACTAACAAAGATCAGACTCCCGGCAATAACCCACATTTGACTAAAGACCAATCCCACCACGGCAAACAATATTCCACATAATAACTCGATTAATGGATAACGCAGCGATATTTTTTGTTGGCAGGAATAGCAACGACCACTAATCAAAAAATAACCGATTACCGGAATATTAGTCCATGCCGGAATCTTATTATGGCAACTCGGACAATGCGATGCCGGAAACATCAAATTAAACTGTTGATTATCTTTACTTAAATGGCAGTCATCACCGAGAATATCAATTGCTTCATTGCGCCAGTTGCGCTCCAGAATAATCGGCAGCCGATAAATCACAACATTTAAAAAGCTGCCGATACATAACCCCAAAATAAATAGGACAATTACCCGAAATATTTCATTAGCAATAAACAATTCAATCATCTACAAATCCATTTCAATAAATAGCTATTGAAATATAAAGCAGTAACAAGGCACAATGTGACACCGTGTACATACGAGTACGCAAGGATCACTGCAACGAGGTTATTGCAAAATAGTTCAATAGTTAGCCAACTACATCGCCCAAGTGGAACAGCGGTAAATAAATCGCTACAATAATTGATCCTAATACCGCCCCCAAAACCACGATAGTTAATGGTTCAATCATTGACAATAGTGACTCGATTACCATTTCAACTTCCTGATCATAATAATCTGCCACCGCTTGCAATAAATAATCCAGCGAACCGGCTTCTTCCCCCACTGCCACCATCTGATTCACCATGTTCGGAAAAATATCGGTATAGAGCATTGAATTATATAGGCTGCTCCCAGCTTCAACATCTTTCTGAATATTTAAAGTTGCCGCACCAAATAAATAGTTATCAACCAATAAAGCAATTGAACGCAATGAGTCATTCAATGGCACTCCCGCTGAAAATAACAGCGATAAAGTCCGTGTCCACCGCGACACCAATGATTTAAGCGCCAACTCACCAAACATCGGAATCTTAAAAATAAAAGAATCGACAAAAAAGCGAAATTTAGCCATGGTTCGATAAAAATACCGAAAGAGATAAATTCCCCCGGCAATCATCAGCAACACTAACCACCAATAATGGGTCACAATATGCGAAGCGGCAATCACAATCAAAGTCGGTGCCGGTAATTTAGCACCGACACTCTCAAAGATTTTTTGGAACTGTGGTACCACAAATCCCAAAATCACACTTAATACCAACATCGATACAATCACCACGATAATCGGATAAGTTAAAGCTGATTTTACTTTCCGGCGAATCGCATCAACCTTTTCTCGGTATTCTACGTAACGGGTTAATAAGACTTCCAAAATCCCGCCCTGCTCACCAATTGCCAAAAAGTTGATGAATAATGGATCAAAAACTTTAGGATAGGTTCCAAATGATTCCGATAAGCTCAGACCATTTTCAACCCCGAATTTAATATCTTCCAGAATATTCAAAAAGCGTTTATTTTCTAAACCATGAATAACAATATCAAAAGCTTTTAGCAGCGGTACGCCAGATTTAATTACCACCACAAACTGTTTAATAAATACCGTAATTTCTTTGTCTTTTACCGGTTTTTTTACCTTACGCTTAGCATTTCGTTCATCTTCGGCTTTATTGCGTAACTCGTGAATATCTTTGGAATTGGCCATTTTGGCAAACAATCCCAATTTTTTTTCGACATTTTCGGATTTAGGACGCCCGATACTTAAGAAGCGCGAGAAAAAAGAAAAAGAACTGCGCCGTTTAATCGTTAACGGAATAATATCCCGTTTGCGGAGTTTTACCCGGGCAACAATCGCCGTCTCGGCTTCGACTGTACCGGTAACCAAGTCGCCGGTTTTGGTACGCCCCTCATAAGACCAAGTAATTAACTTTTGCTGTTCGCGCTGTTTAGCCATGGTTGATTGTTCCGCTATTCATTAGTATTGGCTTCGACTTCTGAGAGCGAGGTAATTCCCTCACGAACCTTTTGCAAGCCACTTTGCCGCAAATTAAGTACTCCTTCGCGACGTGCTTGTTCACCCAGTTCAATCGCAGTAGCTTCCGCCAAAATCATTTTAATCAAAGTTTCTGAAATCGGCATCACCTCAAATACCCCAGTCCGTCCGCGATAACCGGTATTATGGCAGGCATAACAACCGACTGCCGTATATGGCTGCCAGCCTTTTTCAACCTCTTCAGCAGTGAAACCGGCTTCCAATAAAACCTCTTTGCTCATTTTTGCCGGACGTTTGCACTGCGGGCAAAGTTTACGCACCAAACGCTGGGCAATAATGGTCAAAATAGCATCACCGACATTATAAGTCGGAATCCCCATGCTCACCAAGCGAGTCAAGGCTGAAGCCGCATTATTGGTATGCAGTGTTGATAACACCAAATGCCCGGTTTGCGCCGCTTTGATTGCCATCTCAGCAGTGTCTTTATCGCGAATCTCCCCAATCATAATCACATCCGGATCCTGCCGCAGAAACGCCCGTAAGGCAACCCCAAAAGTTAATCCGGTTTTTTCATTAATTGCTACCTGATTAATGCCATTCAATGGAATTTCTATCGGATCTTCGGCGGTAGAAATATTGCGGCTATTATCATTTAATAAATTTAGACAGGTATACTGGGTAACGGTTTTCCCTGACCCAGTTGGTCCGGTTACCAGCATCATTCCATATGGGCGAGCAATGGTATCCAACAATGCCTGTTTTTGCTTGGGATCAAACCCTAAGGCTTCAACGCCGATTGTCGCGGCTTTGCGATCTAAAATCCGCAGTACAATTTTTTCACCAAAGCTGGTTGGCAAGGTACTCACCCGGAAATCAATAATTTGATTTTGCGATAACGATAACCGCAAACGCCCATCCTGCGGAACACGTTTCTCGGAAATATCCAGCTTGGAAACTACTTTAATCCGTGCCGCAATCTTTTCTTTAAGCGCCACCGGCGGACTGGCTATTTCACTTAGTACTCCATCAATCCGGTAACGCACCCGATATATTTTTTCATATGGTTCAAAATGAACATCCGACGCGCCTAACTGAACGGCATCAAAAATCATTTTGTGGACAAATTTAACTATCGGCTGGTCATCATCACCGGAATTAACCATATCTCCGGCATTACCGTCATCATCACCAGCAAAATCAATCCCCGCCAGCGCTTCTTCATCCAGTTGGATAGTTTTAAAATAATTACTGCTGTTTTGGTTTATCACCTTGGTTAAAATAGCTTCATCAACCAAGATAAGATCAACGGCTAGACCTGTTTTAAACGCGATTGATTCGAACATTTCTTTATTGGTCGGATCGGTTACCGCCAATTTCAAGCGCTTATCGCGCTGCGTTAATGGGAGGACTTTATTTTCAATAATATATTCAACCGGTAACAACCCCTTAGGCATAAAATCCAGATTAAAGGAATCCATATCCAAAATCGGAATTCCATAAAACCGTGATACCACCTTCATGATGTTGGCTGAAGTTAGTTCCGGCTTAATACTGCTGACCGCACTGATGATTGAAATATTTTCTTTGCCACTAACTCGGATTACGCTTTTAGAACTTACGCATTGACAGATGTTCACAATTATGCATATGCAATATCTGTAATGCTGTTACGTTTAATAAATTCAGCGATAATATTGTTAAATAATTGTCGCTGCACCTGATACCAATTAGTAATTATTTGTTTGGTT
>CAZATM010000154.1:0-5457 GCA_964488065.1 uncultured Neisseria sp. | reverse complement strand
AGTAATTGACAAAACCAAAGTAAATAAAGGTCAATTAAAACAATTGGGTGCTGCCGGAGTATTGGAAGTTGGAAATAACTTGCAGGCAATTTATGGAACTCGTGCCGAAATTATCAAAACCAAGATGGAAGAAATTCGCTCCGGTAAGGTAAAGAATCTACACTAACACACTTAATGGTTGTTATTAGCGCTTGTTTTAGGTTTTGCGCATAAGTATATAAATTAGCTCTTTTATATAAAACGGGAAAGCTACTTAAATTAGCCACTTGTTGCCTATTGTAACAGGTGTGCTTTTAAAATTTGTTAATGAGTAATATTTATATCACTGAGTTGGCGCAGAAAAATAGGATTAATTTTTTTAAATTGCTAACCTTGAAAAATATATTGATAATCGGTGTATAAATATTGTTAAATGACCTATAAAATAGATTATAATTACGGACAGTATTCATAAAAGTACGGCGGTTTTCTATTTATAATGGTAATAGAAAGACATGCGAGTACTTTTTATTTAAAATTAAAGTTAAACGATTAACTAATCTTTATATCACGGAGATATACTATGAATTATAACATTCGCCGTTGGAACCCGATTTTAATGTCGATTCCAGATATTGGTATTGGAATTATGTGGGGTTCTTTGGGTAATGTGGTGGCATTTTTTGGCTATACTTTTACTAATTCGGCTGCCGATATAGCCAAAATATATTCGGTCGCGGCGATCGTTGGGGTAATTACCCAGATGATTGTTGGCGTACTAAGCGATAAGACCAAACATAAATGGGGTAAGCGCTCGCCATGGTTGTTCTGGGGAATGTTATTGGCTGGAGCTAGCGTTGCCGCCTGGCCGTTGGCGCATAGTTTTATGGCGTTTCTGATTTTATCCGGGGTTACCTGTACTTTGGTAAATGTTGCCCAGTGTACCTACTATACCATGGTAATGGAAGTGGTTGATGCTGATCAGGTTGGTTATGCCAATACTCTGGCGCGTACCACGGCAACCCTTGGTGGATTGTTAATTGGGACACTAGCTGGCTTTATCTGGGATACTGCTCATCCAGAACATACTTTCTTCATTATGGCAGCGCTAATGGCGCTATCGACAATTCTGGTTGTTCCGTTGATGGTTAAAGAACGTCCGGAGAATTACACCCAAACCGAATCATTCCGTTTTTCGTTGGATTTTTTAACTAATAAAGAAGTAATGAAGTTATTTGTAATTACTTTTTTGTATTTTGCTTCCGGTACCGCTACCGGGCAGATGGCTACTTCTATTTTTGTTAAAACCTACGGTTTCAGTGAGCATACCGTTGGGCGTATGGGGATGTTCCAATCTATCGCCAGCTTGACATTTGGTTTTACCGCCTTCAAATTAATCGATGTTTTCAATCGTAAATATATCTTCATGTTTTCGGCATTAGGGCTGTGTTTGGCTGATTTGGTCTTACTGCTGTTCCTGCACAAAGGTGCCAGTGAATGGACGTTATATATCTGGACGTTGGCATGGGGCTTATTCTTCATTGGTGGTAATATTTGTATGTACACCGTTTTATCGATGGTGGCACCCAAAGCAAAACTGGGCGAATATATGGGGTTATTGAATCTATTCATCGCGTTGCCGCAATTCTTATTCTCAAATATCTATGGTTATATTATTGATGCCGGTCATGCAACCTGGGTGATTCCAATGGCAGTACTTTGGTATGGTTTGGCATTTTTGTTAACCATGACCATGAAATTACCACACCCTAAAGATTTGGTTAATTAAAAATATTTCTCCTTTCCCGGAATATCATCATTGGTATCCGGGAATTTTTTTGAATTAGTTTGATGTTTATGCCGCGCCCAAGTTGCGGAAGGAAAGAGATTATGTCTAAATTATTACGGGTTATCGAAACTAAAAAAGGTTCGACACTGCCGTTTAAGCAAAAACCGGCGGTTGCGTTTAGCGAGGACTGCAACGAAATTGAAATGTCATTACTGATAAATTATCCGGCAATCCAATATCAGGAAATTAAAGGCTTTGGTGGCGCATTTACTCAAGCCTCGGCACATAATTATTATGCGATGAATGATGAAAATCGTGCCAAAATTCTGGCCGCTTATTTTAGCGCCGAAGGCTTAAATTATACGGTTGGGCGAACCCATATTGGTAGTTGTGATTTTTCTTTTGGTAATCATAACTATGCGCCGGAATTTGATCCGGAGTTAAAAACTTTTTCAATTGATTGTGACCGCGATCTATTATTGCCGTTTATTAAAGAATGTTTAAAATTTAAACAGCAGAAAATGACATTGATGGCTTCTCCGTGGAGTCCGCCGGCGTGGATGAAAACCAATAATCATTTATTGCAAGGCGGTAAATTAAAGCCGGAGTTTTATGCCGGCTATGCCGACTACTTTGTTAAATATTTACAGACCTATCAGGCCGAGGGAATTGCGATTGACTTAATCAGTGTCCAAAATGAGCCTAAAGCCGTGCAAAAATGGGAATCCTGCATTTACACCGCCGAAGATGAAAAGATTTTTATTCGCGATTATCTTTATCCTGCGCTCTTAAAAGCCGGGCTGACCAATGCCAAGATTGTGATCTGGGATCATAATAAAGAACGGGCTTTTGAACGGGCAGCGCACATTTTGGCGGATCCGCGGGCTAATCTGGCGGTTTATGGAATTGGTGTTCATTGGTATTCCGGAGATCATTTTGATAATTTGCGCTTGTGTAAGGAATTTTTCCCGGATAAGGAATTAATTTTTACCGAAGGTTGTGTCGAGTTGTCTTTAGGGGCGCCAACCAATGCCGGTGGCAATGAAAATGTGGTAGTAAGCCAATCGCCGTGGGAGTTTGGTGAAAAATATGCTTATGATCTGATCGGTAATATCAATGCCGGATTATCCACCTACATTGACTGGAATTTGTTGTTGGATGACAAGGGAGGCCCCAACCATGTTGGCAATTTCTGTAGTGCCCCAATTATTTGTGATGCCAAGAATCAGCAAATTATTTTCCAGCCGTCGTATTATTTTATCGGTCATTTCAGTAAATTTGTGCCGGTTGGTTCGCGTAAAATTGCCCATAGTTCCTATACCGGCAAATTAGCTACGGTTAGTTTTTTAACACCTGCTGGCGAAGTGGTGACGGTGATATTAAATTCGACCGATCAGGATATTTCGGTAAATTACAAAGACATGCACTCTGCTAAAATAGCACCGCTTACCATCAGTGCTAAATCAATAACCACCTTAATTTATGAATTGGAAGAGTAAAATGTTAGATTTTGGCAAAGAATTTATTTGGGGCGCAGCTACCGCCAGTTATCAAATTGAGGGAGCGACCAATCAGGATGGACGTGGACAATCGGTCTGGGATAGCTTTGCCCGCCAACCGGGTCGGGTCGTTAATAATGATGATGGGCGAATTGCCTGTGATCACTATTATCGCTATAAGGAAGATGTCGCGATGATGAAAGAATTGGGAATTGATGCTTATCGTTTTTCTTTGGCGTGGCCGCGAATAATGCCAACCGGCGAGGGAGCTATCAATGAGAAAGGGCTGGCCTTCTATGACCGTTTGATTGACGAGTTGCTGGCTAAAGATATTACGCCGTGGATTACCTTGTTTCATTGGGATTTGCCACAGGCGCTGCAGGATAATTATGGCGGTTGGCAAAGTAAAGAAGTTAGTCAGCGGTTTGCCGATTATGCCAAAGTGGTGGTCGAGCGTTATTCGGATCGGGTGAAAAACTGGTTTACCATCAATGAAATCCGTTGTTTTACCACCTTTGCCCATCGCGAGGGCTTTCATGCACCGGGTGGGATTTTGCCGGAAAAGATGGTTAATCAGACCATCCATAATGCACTGTTGGGACATGGCTTGGCAGTACAGGCTATTCGGAGTGCCAGTAAACAGCCCGCTAATATCGGTTTAGTCGAGAATCTTGATACTTACTGGCCGGTGATTGATACGGCAGAAAATATTGCTGCGGCAAAAAAAGCCTGGTTATTGGCAAATGATGCGATTTTATTGCCGGCATTACGCGGCAGCTATCGCGATGAATATTTGGAATTATTGGGTGCCGACCAACCGGATTTTACTGGCGAAGAAATGAAAATTATTGGAACGCCGTGTGATTTCATCGGCTATAACTATTATTCGGGAATTCCGGTCCGCGCTAATCCACAAAGTGAAGTCAAATTGCATGGTAAAACCCTGACCAACCCCGGTTTTGAGTGTCTGCCATTTAGCAGTGATTATCCGAGAACCGATATGACTTGGCCGATTACACCCAAAGCAATCTATTATGCACTAAAATTCACGCAGGAAGAATTTGCCGGCTTGCCGATTTATATTACCGAAAATGGCATGGCGGCTGCCGATGTTGAACAGAAAAATGGTGAAGTTATTGATCTAAGTCGCGCCGAATATTTGCGGACTCATTTGGAAATCATTAACCGCGCGCGTAAAGAGGGTGCCAATCTCAAAGGCTATTTTGTCTGGTCGCTGATGGATAATTATGAATGGTCGTTGGGCTATAGCAAGCGCTTTGGAATCTATCGGGTTAATTATACGACGCAAGAACGCAAGCTGAAATATAGCGGCGAATTTTATCGCCATGTGATAACAAATCATCGTTAAAGCTTAGACTCTTCGCTTTTGGGTTCAGAACCAAAAGCGAAGAGTTTTTAATACTCCATAATTAATTCTAGCGGTCGGTCATGGTTGATGATTTGAAACCATTCTCGTGGCGGCTATTTGCAACGTTTATTCAGCTTTGGCTATTTCGCGAATCATCTGCATTTCATCAATCACTTCATCAGTATTGTCATTTTGAACTAAGCTGGATTTGACAATTTTCTTGAACAAGGCGGCAGGAATTCCGTAAGTTTCTTTAACAAACTGTTCAATTTCACGGCTATCCCGTTTAAGCTGTTCCATTGACTTGAGATTAGTGGCGTATTCATCGACCGATTTGCGGATTTTTTTCAAAGTTTCTTTATCATTATATATTGCGCGTAATAGTTCTACTGTTTTCATATTCAACGTTCTTTCAATAAAAAAGCCATTCATTAAACCAAAGGCACGGATTAAACCATGCTTCTAGCCAAACTGTCAATAATATTCGAATTATTAGCTTCTTTATTTGTAACTAACACACTAAAATATAATGATGTTATTTAAGTCTATTTTTACTCGCCACTATCCTGTTAAGGTGGCTATTTAACGGTCACGGGGATTCAGCTAATTTTGCTGTGGTTGGGTTATCTTAACGCGGTATAATATTGCTTTTATAGGATTAATATGCGGATACTGGGACTTGATCCGGGTTTGAGAAATACCGGATTTGGGATTATTGAAGAAATTTCCCGCCATGAGTATCGCTATGTCGCATCGGGGGTTATAAAAACCATTGCCAGCGATCCATTACCCACGCGGTTAAAAACTATTTTAACTGGAAT
>CAZATM010000153.1:0-8343 GCA_964488065.1 uncultured Neisseria sp. | reverse complement strand
ACCGGATTTAGTAAGTGCTTTGCATCGGATGGTTGTGATTATTTTATCTTATCGCTATCAAATTAAACAATCTCGCGATGGATTTAAAGTGTCAACTATGGATTTGCTGGTTAAGTGGACTATGGAAAATCACCCGCAGCTTACCATAGATGAGTTACGGACAGTAATTGCTAACCAGTTTATGGTGGTGTGGTATGATTTAGATCGTGCCGCTGCCGAATTGTATAAGTTTGTTTTAAGTGATGAAGAGTCAGCGGAGTTATTATTTGCCGCGAGTGAGATATTATCACAGCTGGAAAATATTTCTCCAGAAATGATGAAAGCGATGGAGCAGATGGTATTAAAACTGAATGTCCAGAAGTAAACAAGTTGTATTGTGCTAAAATCGCGCCATGAAAAAGTCTGAACCAGCAGCGATTAGCCTAATGGAAAGTCTCAGTGCGGGGTACCGTAGTTCCGGGAGTGATACTTCCCGGAAAGAAACTTATCGGGACTTAAACAGTGAAAAAACCGGTAACTTAATCGCTATTGCAATTGTTATTGGCTTTGTAATTTTTTTAGGTGGGATTTTGCTCTTGGTGGAAGTTTATTTTTAATTAGTGATATTACACGCTGACGTTACGCATAGCATAATATTTTCCAGAGCTTGGTTTGTGTTTAAGTGAATGGTGAAGATAATTAGAGTTTATTCACGTAAAGAGCGTCATTTTGTGAATTGTTTTAGCAACGCGAGTTTTTTACCAAATAGCGCTCTACGTAATTATAAACTCTTAACATCGTAACACTGAACAAAAAATATAAACCAAGCGCTGAAATAAAAATAATTCGTAACACGAGTTACACTTATAATCAATGCTTTTGATCAATAATTACTACATCTTTTTACGATAAGACTCTATGGATTTATTTAGCCAAATTACTCCGCAAGCTCAAGAAATAATCAACCTAACTAAAGAGCTCAATCATCATAATTTACTTTACCATAGCTATGATAGTCCGATAATCAGTGATGAGGAATATGATCGCAAATTTCGCCAGCTGGTTGAACTTGAAATCCAATATCCGGAATATAAACAGCCAGATAGCCCGACACAAAAAGTTGGAGGTGTAATATCTGCCAAATTTAATACTGTTGCGCACGAAGTTCCGATGCTGTCACTGAATAATATTTTTTCAGATATTGATAGTGCTGATGTGACAGGCAAACATTTGGAGTTGGAGCAGTTCTGCCTGCGGATTGCCAAGGAATTGGATGCTGATATTGACCAACTGCAATTTGTAGCATCACCCAAATATGACGGAGTCGCAATTAGCCTGATTTATCGCCACGGTATTTTGATACAAGCAGTAACTCGCGGTGATGGCTATAGCGGTGAAGATGTTACTGCCAATGTTAAAACCATCCGCAATATTCCGCTAACGTTACAGACCGAACTTTCGCCGCCGGAGTTTTTGGAAGTGCGTGGCGAAATACTGATTTTAACCCAAGATTTTATGCAGTTAAATGCGCAGCAAATCGCTAATGATGAGAAAGTTTATGCTAATGCACGTAATTTGGCAGCTGGCAGTATCCGCCAATTAGACAGTAGCATTGCCGCCAGCCGCCCGTTGAAATTTTTTGCCTATGCCTTGACCCGTCATAGCAGTGAAAATCATTATGCAACATTCTGGGATGAATTAAGTGCATTAAAAGGCTATGGTTTTTCAATTGCTAAAGAATGCTCACGGCTGGAGGGGAAGGCGCAATTAGTAGCCTATTTTGAGCAGATGCTGGCTAATCGTGATAAGTTGGATTTTGGTATTGATGGCGTAGTTTATAAACTTGATAATCTCGCACAGCAGGAAAAATTGGGCTTTGTGCTTAGAGCACCACGCTTTGCGATTGCACATAAATTTCCAGCACTGGAAGTTAATACCAAATTACTGGCGATTGAATTACAGGTCGGGCGAACCGGCGCGATAACACCAGTGGCGCGAATCGAGCCGGTAAATGTTGCCGGAGTGGTAGTAGCCAATGCAACTTTACATAATCAGGATGAAATCTGGCGTAAAGATATCCGGGTTGGTGATACCGTTGTTGTGCGGAGGGCTGGGGATGTGATTCCGGAAATTGCCCGCAGTCTGCCGCATTTGCGTAGCGCCGAGTTAGCAATTTTTACCATGCCCGAGAATTGTCCGGTCTGCGACTCGCATTTGGTGCGCGAAGAGGACGGAGCTATTTTTCGCTGCAGCGGGGGATTGTTCTGTTTGGCGCAAAAAAAACAAGCAATTACTCATTTTGCCAGCAAATTGGCGTTTAATATTGATGGACTCGGAGAAAAAAGCGTTGAGCAATTGGTTGATGCCGGTCTAATTGCCACGGTGGCTGATATTTTTCGCTTGCATGAAGAACAACTGTGTCAATTGGAGCGGTTTGCCAAAAAAAGTGCGACAAATTTAATCACCGCAATCGAAAATAGCAAGCACACGACATTGGCGCGGCTGATTTATGCTTTGGGAATCCGCCATGTTGGTGAAGCCTCGGCAAAAGATTTAGCTCGGGCTTTTGGTGATTTGACCAACCTACAAAGTGCTACGTTAGAGGCATTAACTCAGGTTCGTGATGTTGGAATGGTGGTAGCGCAATCAATTATTGATTTTTTTGCCGAAGAACACAATAACCAAATCATTAGCGAGTTGCTGGAATTGGGCGTTCACTATGATGAGGTGCTGGCTGGAAATAAATACCACGATGAGGTAACCGGTAAAACTTATGTCATTACCGGTAGTTTCAGTAATTTTCGGCGGGAAGAAATTAAAGCTGGTTTAGAGGAGTACGGGGCTAAAGTTGCCGCGAGTGTTTCTAAAAAAACCGATTATGTAATCGTTGGTAGCGATGCCGGAAGCAAGCTGGATAAAGCCCGTGAACTGGGAATTACCTTATTGGATGAAGAAATGCTTAGTAATTTGTGGAGAGAATTGGACTATGGAAAAAATGCTGAATGATGAATTTATTTCACAGCTTGCCGGCGAATTTTATTTTGTACGTCACGGCGAAACTGATTGGAATAAACAAAAAATATTGATGGGGCAAACCGATATTCCGCTTAATGCTACCGGAATTTCCCAAGCTAAAAGTGTTGCTCAAATTTTAGCAAGTTATCCGCTGGATAAGGTTTATGCCAGTCCACTGATGCGTGCTTATGCTACTGCGCAAATATTGACTGACTCGCGGCAGATTTTGCCGATCGAATTACTTAATGGGTTAAAAGAACGACGTTTTCCTAGCGGGATGCTGCATGATGATCTAGAGCATATTACCAGTGATAATTTACCGGCAAGCGCCGAAAAGTGGAATGAGTTTAGCAATCGGGTGCTAACGACTTTGGAATACATTTTGGCAAAAGACCATCATTGTCCGCCGCTAATAGTTGCTCACGGCGGAGTTTTGGTGGCGATTACGCTAGCATTAAAAGTCGCGATGCCGACCATGGATAACTGCCGCCCATTGCATTTTATGCTGGATGATAGCGGTAATTGGTCGGCTGAATTATTGCCGGATGCCGATTAGTCGCGAATCTGTTCGCGCAATTCGTGATATTTTTGGCTCAAGCTTCCCGATTTGTCATTTGTCTGATAATGATGTTCGGTTTCTTGAGCTTTTAATAATTTAAGCTCTAAAATTAATTTATCAATTGATTCACTTTTTTGCACGATGCGGTAAATTTGTTCTTTGTAAAACTCCCAATCTAATTCGAGATCACGTACCAAATGTTGAAAATCAAGATGCTGGAAAAATTCTTTTACCAGGTTTAATTTGCTAGTATTTGACATGTTAAATTCTTTCTATAGAGAAAATATACTAATACCCGCTCCAACTCCGTGCATCTCACGGCGAGGGAATGAAAATAATTTAGTTGTTGACATCACTGATTATAGCAAATTGTCATAATGCTCTGGAGGGTTTAATTTACTATTTTGACCAACGCAGATCCAATATTTCTTTAAATCTCAGATTTGCTAAGGTGACTTGGCGGTTGTTATCTAAATTATAGATGATTATTTGCCTGTTTTTGTTGTAAGCAATGGTCTTATTGTCCGGCGCAAAGCTGGCGGCTTGAATCTTTCCGGAGTCAATCTTCTGGAATTTGCCACTGCGGAGATCATAATAAATTAGTTCTGAGCGCCCACGAGTGCCATGCAGATACAGGATTTTGCTACCATCTACGGATATTCGACCAGTGGTATTATTAACACCGGGTGAAATTTGCGTTGTTGAATTAGCGTTTTTTAGATAAATTACCGGTTTGTTATTTTTGCTGGCAGTGTAAATAAGGTTGCTGTTGGCATAATCGGCTTCGGTGTCGATTGAGTCCTGATTTAGGATTGGCGTGGCGGTTTTTTTCGCGCTATATGGTTCCAGATTAATTTGATAAACATGAGTTCCATAATCTTTACTTAGCGATACCAGCAAAGAATTATCTTTAAACGCCGGCGAAGAATTGGAGCCACTAAAATTGGCGACGATATACCGGCGAGCATTAAAAATATTTTGAATATACACAACCGGCTTGCCGCTTTCATAAGAAACATAGGCAATACTATTGCCGCTATTATTCCATGCCAGAGAAGTAATTGGCGCGCTACTGATTGCGATAGGGGTCGCAGTTTCTCCAAAATTATCAAGCATAATTATCTTGTATTTACGATCAACATCAACCACAGCTAAAGCTATTCGTGCTAACAGTAATCGTTGATTGGCGGTTTTAGCGATACTCGTGTTGGTGTTAGTTAGTGGCGAAGATGGCAAAACCTGCAGTCGCGAGCTTGGAATTTGTTTTAAGCTATAGTTGGCAGCGGATTGCAATAAGGTTATGAAGTTAAATTGAGTCTGATCTCTTTGGTTGCTTGTGGCTTTGGCTTGATTGCCGGCAAATAACCGTTGATAGTATTTTGATGTTTGCGCGATGGTGTTAGGACTACGGTTGGTGGCTGCAACTGGCGATAGGGTAATCGCAAAACTGGTTTGGATTAAGCTCAGAATGATTATATTTTTAAGCTGCATCATAACTTAATTCCCCGCTGAGTAATGATTTTTTTTAAGACAAAGCTGGAATGAACTCCGCTCACTCCCGGAATTTTGGTGATTTTCCCCAATAAAATTTGCTGATAATGTTCCAAATCGCGGACAGTTAAGTGTAATTGGTAATCCGCACTTTGTCCGGTTATCAATAGGCATTCGCTGATTTCTGGAATCTGACTGATTTCACTTTCAAAAACTACAAAACGCTCACTGGTGTGTTTATCCATTGAAATCGCAACGATTGCAGTTAGGTTCAGACCAAGTTTTTGACAATCGAGAATTGCCTTATAGCTGTGGATAATTCCAGTTTCTTCCAATGTTTTCATTCTTCGTAAACACGCCGATGGCGATAAGCCAACACTATCGGCCAATTCCTGATTGGTGATTTTGCTATTATTTTGGATGATATTTAATAGCTGTTTATCGTAGCTGTCTAGTTCCATGCAATATAATTTCATAAAAATAATAATATGCGCAATTATATACTATTAATAGATGGATATTCACAATCTTTGCAATAAAATAACTTGGGGTTGTTTATATAATATCGCTAGTGCCATAACTGCTAATAACCAATTAGCAAGCTGGTTTAATGTTGCACTCAAAACTTGATGACTATCTGATTTCACTATATTTTAGCGCTAAATTATTGAGTTTGACGATTTTGCGCACTGATTGGGAGTGCAAAATCAGTGTGCCATGAGGAAAAATCAATAACTTAGCGCTAAAGTTGCAATCGTATGTAACATTACTGATTTAATTGAAAGGGTTTAATAATGCTAGCTAATCCAATGACCAAATATCAACCTGCCGAAATAATTGACTTTCCTAAGCGGAGTTGGGTAAATAAACGGATAACTAAAGCGCCAATCTGGTTGTCAACCGATCTTCGCGATGGTAATCAGTCGTTGTTTAATCCGATGAATGTCGAAACCAAATTAAAATTCTTTAATGAATTGGTGCGGGTTGGTTTAAAAGAAATTGAAGTTGGTTTTCCGGCGGCTTCGGCAATTGATTTAGCTTTTGTCAGGAAGTTGATTGAAGAAAATTTAATCCCCTCCGATGTGACCATCATGGTGATGACTCAGGCGCGAAAAGATTTAATTGACAAAACTATTGTGGCAGTTCGTGGTTGCCCACGGGTAATTGTCCATCTTTATAATGCAACTGCTCCCCAGTGGCGCGAAATTGTGTTTGCGATGAGTGTTACTGAAGTAATGGAATTGATTAATAGTCATGTTGGCTATTTGAAAGAACTTACCGACAAACTGCCGGAAACTGAATGGATATTACAATATTCGCCGGAAACTTTTTCCGCTACTGAGTTAGAAATTGCACTACAAGCATGTAATACGGCGATTGCGGCATGGGGTGTTGAAATTGGGCGACCAATAATTATAAATTTGCCGACTACCGTAGAAAATACCATGCCAAATGTTTTTGCCGATAAAATTGAATGGATGAGCCAACGAATCGCCCAGCGGGAACAAGTTATACTTTCGGTACATCCACATAATGATCGCGGTACGGGTGTTGCCACTGCTGAGTTGGCGTTACTTGCCGGTGCTGATCGGATTGAAGGTTGCCTATTTGGTAATGGTGAACGTTCCGGAAATGTTGATTTAGTTACCTTGGCACTTAATCTATATACGCAGGGTATTAATCCCGGTCTGGATTTTTCGGCAATTAACCGGGTTGCTAAAATTGTCGAGGAATGTACCCAGCTGCCGATTCATCCCCGCCATCCCTATGTCGGTGAATTGGTCTTTACCGCATTTTCCGGTTCCCATCAAGATGCAATCCGTAAGGGGCTTTTGTGGCAACAAACCCAACAATATTGGGGTGTTCCCTATTTGCCGATTGATCCGGCTGATTTGGGGCGTAGCTACGAGAGTGTTATTCGAGTTAACAGTCAGTCGGGGAAAGGTGGGATTGCGTATTTACTTGAGCAAAATTATGGAATTACGATTCCGCGCAAACTGCAGATTGAATTCAGTGGCGTCATTCAACGACATGTTGATGCCAGTGAAGTTGAGATTGATGCCGCCGCCATTTGGCAATTGTTTGTCGATTCATATTTGGAATATATTGGTGATGATGAAGATAATTTGGAGTATCGCGATTATCGTTTGAAAACGGTTGCGGGAGGACGGCGAATTGTGTTGGAATTAGCTCACCGTGGTACGCCGGTGGTTTTGTGTGGTATTGGTGGTGGCGTAATCGAGGCGGTGGTCAACGCGTTTGCTAATCAATTAGAAGTGGTGAATTATGAAGAAAAGGCGTTAAGTCATGCGACGACGGCTGAGGCTTTTACTTTGATTGAGTGTTGTGATAGTGATGGCAATACGACTTTTGCCGCCGGGATAAATGCCGATATTGTCGTATCTTCAATTAAGGCGCTGGTGGTCGCGGCCAGTCGGTTGGGATTGGTTGCGCAGATTATTAAGCTGACGAATCCGCGAGAATGATTAAAAAATTCGGTTTTTATTTGACCTTGGATGGTAAATCGCGGTAAAATCGCGTGCTCTATTATCTTTAACTTATTGTAAGGACATACGAATGGTTGTTATTCGTTTAGCTCGTGGCGGTAATAAACACCGTCCATATTTCAGCATCGTTGCTGCCGATTCTCGTGCTCGTCGCGATGGTCGCTTTATTGAAAAATTAGGTTTCTATAACCCAGTTGCCGCAGAAGGTGTTGAAGCTGTACGCGTTAATTCTGAGCGCGTTGATTACTGGACTTCAGTTGGTGCCCAATTGTCGCCGGCAGTAAAAAAATTAATTAAAGCTAACGCTTAATTATGACAGATAACGCCACTTTAGTTGACATGGGCTACGTTGCCGGAGCCTTTGGTATCAAGGGGTGGGTTAAAATAAAAGTGGCAACCGAATATGCCGATTCACTTGATGATTACAAGAGGGTTTCTCTTAAATTACCCAGTGGGCAAACGGTTAGCCGAACAATAGAAGGCGGCTTTGGGCGGGATGGCATCTATCATGCCAAATTCAGCGGGATTAACGATCGTGATGCGGCGGTTGCTCTTCGTGGAGCAGTGGTTGCAGTTGCGCGTGATGAATTTCCTGATACCGACGAAGACGAATACTACTGGGTTGATTTAATTGGAATGCAGGTCGTTAACCTTCAGGGTGAAACACTTGGTGTGGTTAGCGAGTTGATGGAAACCGGTGCCAATGACGTGTTGGTTATTGGAACAGGTAAAGATCAACGCTTGATTCCGTTTGTTGCACAGTATATTGTGAATGTAGATATGGCAACTAAA
>CAZATM010000152.1:0-8389 GCA_964488065.1 uncultured Neisseria sp. | reverse complement strand
AACAGGGCATTCCGCGATTATTTTTTCAGGTTCGTGATATTGGGTTGGCTTCCTATAGTAAAAAATTAAGCTTAGCCAAAGCGGATGTGGCAGTATTTACTAAATTATCTTTACTAGGCGTTGATCTTGCAAAATTGTAATGAATTAACATTATGGACAACCTGAGGAACCAAATATTTTTCAATGGGGTAGAATGGTGACTCAACTATCTTTGTACCATTCGTACCTTTCAATGAATTTAATTTTATATGTCTTTTCCTACTTTTAGTCTTCTTAACTACATCAAAGTCTAATTAGTTAGCTGACTACACTGTTTTTAAGCTCTCACAAAACACGGCGCAGAAAATAGTATAAATTAAACATTAAAATATTTGCAGTACAATATATATTAAAATTAAACCGCATAAGTAAATAGCTTAAAATACAAATATACTTAGTCATTAACCATTAAAATAATGGTCTGTTAAAAATACTATAACAATGGAAATATCAATGAAAAAATATTTAACATTATTGTTTGCCAGTGGCTTACCATTCTGTCATGCCGAAACTATTTATGTGGCGGTTGCCAGCAATTTTGCCAAGCCGGCACATGAAATTGCGGCACAATTTGAGAAAACGACTGGGGTGACGGTTTCAATTTCGGCTGCCGGAACCGGCGTCTTAGCCAATCAGATAAAGAGTAATGCTCCCTATCAAGTGTTTTTATCTGCAGATGCAACCACCACCAAGATGTTGGCGCAGGCTAATTTGGCAGTTGAAAGTAGTGAATTTACCTATGCTCGTGGACAATTGGTACTCTTAAATGCTAATGGTGCGTTGATTAATCCTGCGCAAGTTTTAACAGCCATGAAATATCAGCGGATTGCGCTGGCAAATCCTAAACTGGCACCTTATGGCGTGGCCGCCTATGCGGTACTCAAGCATTATAAATTATTGCCGGCAGTTGAAAGTAAAATTGTCGAGGGCGATAATATCAATGCTACTTATCAATACGTTGCCAGCAAAAACGTGGATTTAGGTTTTGTCGCATTATCGCAGGTTATTTTGGATAAGGATATTAAGACAACTAGTTATTGGCGAATTCCTGCCGCGATTACGCCGCTGATTGAGCAGAATGCGATTTTATTAACCAAGGGGCAATCCAATAAATCCGCACGAGAATTTTTGAATTATTTACAAAGTTCTGTGGCGAAGCAGGTTATTGCTAAATATGGTTATCAATAATTATCGGAGGGTTTAATGGGCAACAAGCAACAAGAAAAAGGTTATTTGACTGGTCAGGAAATTCTTAATGAGCAAATTCATATTGGAGTAAAAAAGGGCAGTCACCAGTATTTCATTCAAAGTGTTTTAAATGGTTGCTTAGCGGGTGCTTTCTTATCTCTAGGTGCATTTGCGGCATTGGTTGCCAGTCATGGAATTGGTGATTATGGTCTTGCCAAGTTGGTTAATGCGACAATCTTTCCGATTGGACTGATTTTAATTGTCATCTGCGGTGCCGAATTATTTACCAGCAATACATTGCTGATTCAAGCTCGATTGGATGGCAAAATTACAACCAAAATTTACATCATTAATTTGATTATTATTTACTTTACCAATGCCATCGGTGCCGCATCTATTGCTTTACTGATTCACGGTGCTGGAATTTTGCATAATGATGCCAATACTATTGGAGGATACATTCTACACTTGGCGGCAGTCAAAATTCATTATTCGGCAGTGCAATGTATTTGTAGCGGAATAATGTGTAATATTTTAGTCTGTTGTGCGGTTTGGGGAGCCTCTGCCGCACATGATATTATCAGCAAGGTGTTTTTTATCTGGTTTGCAATTATGGCGTTTATTATTGGCGGATATGAGCACTGTGTGGCAAATATGTTTTATTTTAGTCTGGCGCTTCTTGCTAAAACGGTACCGGATTTTGCATTAACGGCACACCTAAGCAGCGATGAGCTTGCGAGCATCGATTTTTCCGGAATTCTGCATAATTTGATTCCGGTTACAATTGGAAATTTAATCGGTGGAGCGATTTTTATTGGTGTGACTTATTGGATAATTCATTATCGCGGTTACAAATCACATTAATTTACTGGGTAATATTGGATTTTAAACAATCCAACATTACATTCAGTCTTTTTCTCGGTATTATTCTTGCCGAACAACGCCATTGACGATTTCACCTTTGAATGAACCCTTATTGCGTAAAATTACCTGACTATTTGGTGCCGCAAATTCGATATTACCCCGGACTTTGGAATGATTAATTATGATTAGTCCCGGGGTAGTTGGATTGGTATTGATAATTGCGCCATAAACTTTACTGCTATCAGTTAATTCAAGCTGTCTGCCGTTAAAGCGAATACCGCTTTCAAATTCACTATCCTGTGCCGTAATATTTCCACCGACCATTATTCCATTTTGAAAATCAGCTTTAAGACAGGATAAATTGCCTTTGATGGCAGTATTGCCTCTGACTGTGACTTTAGTTAGATAAGCATTGCTTTCAATCCGTAAATCGTGGGCGATTACCAATTTATTGCCGTTAAATTGACCGAGCACCGTTAAAGCACTAAATTTATCATTTTGTAACGCGGTATCGCCGCTAGCGATGGTAGCCGGACCCATGCGGTTACCACTGGCTTCAGCGGTTGATTCATCACCACCAATAATAGTTGCGCAAGCATTTAACAATATTGCACTTACCAAACCACAACAAAGTAATTGAAAATGTTTTTTGTTCATCAAATAAACTCCTGACTCTAGGGAGTAATTATATACTTTTAGTCTTGGATAGTTGGACTTTGTTGTTCTCCAAAAATACTCTCACTATATTGTTTCATGGCAGTAACAAACTGTTACATATTAGCTATCGTGAGTATTCAAATATTTTGGATATAGCAATTTCATAAAGTATTTAGCAAAATATCGGCACAGAATATATATAGCTGATAAAATGCTAAGGTTAATTGATTTGTTACTGATTGTTTTATGATTGGGTGTTATCTTAACAGATGTAATCGCTATCATCAATGATAAAGACTTTAGCACAAAGTTATTGATTTTTGCTTATGGTATGTTGATTTTAAACAGGTTTTTTAGCCTGGAAAAATATAAAACGCAATAACTTAACATTAAAATATAGAGACAGGTGCGTAACATTGGTTATTACCAACACCGCGAAAATAAATTTTTTGGGAGATGAAAATGGATTTTAAGCAAGCACCACAGGAAAAGCGCTCGCGCTTAACTGCAATTGGGCATCTGCTTAGCGATAATAAGTGGGTTGCCGCGACCGATATCGGTGAAGTGCTAGCCAAGCTGATTAAGTCCGGTGATCGGGTTTGTCTGGAAGGATGCAACCAGAAGCAGGCACAGTTTTTGGCAAGAAGTCTGGCAAAACTTGATTCTACGCAGATAAACCGCCTGCATATAGTCCAATCGGCGCTAAGTTTACCGGAACACGTGACGATTTTTGAAAAAGGCATTGCCAGCCGGGTTGATTTCTGTTACTCCAGTGGTCAGGGTTCACGACTGGCACAATTAGCGGCGCAAGGTAAAATTACCATTGGCGGGATTCATACCTATTTGGAATTATTCGCGCGCTATTTCATTGATTTAACCCCCAAAGTTGCGCTGATTGTCGCGGCCAAAGCGGATAAAGCTGGAAATTTATATACTGGACCCAATACCGAAGATACGCCAACCATAGTTGAAGCGACGGCTTTTCGCAATGGGATTGTGATTGCCGAGGTGCACGAAGTGGTTGATGAATTGCCGCGGGTGGATATTCCGGCATCCTGGGTCGATGTGGTTGTCCATAGCCCATTGCCAATGGCGGTCAATCCATTGTTTACCCGCGACCCGGCAAAAATAGACGAACTAAAAATTTTGATGGCGATGATGGTAATTAAAGGTATTTATGCCAAATATGGTGTTAAACGCCTCAATCATGGCGTTGGTTTTAATACCTGTGCAATTGAACTGATTTTGCCGACCTATGGCGAGTCGCTGGGGCTAAAGGGAAAAATCTGCAGCCAATTCGTGATTAATCCGGTGCCGACTTTGATTCCGGCAATTGAGGCGGGTTGGGTCGAAACCATCTGTTCTCCCGGTGGTGAAGTTGGCATGAATGATTACGTGGCGGCGCATCCGGATATTTTCTTCAATGGTTTTGATGGAACTCAGCGCAGCAGTCGCGGCTTTGCTCAATTAGCTGGGCTATATGCCATTGATTTATTTATTGGTGCTACCTTGCAGATGGATTTGAGCGGTAATAGTTCGACGGTGACACTGGATCGGATTACCGGCTTTGGTGGTGCGCCAAATTTGGGTAGTGATGTCAGCGGACGACGACATGTTACCGCTCCCTGGCTACAGGCCGGACAGGAGTATGTCAGTGCCAATGGTGGCGAATTATTGCGCGGGCGTAAATTGGTCGTGCAAATGGTGGATACTTTTCAGGCGGTAGGGGCGCCAACTTTTGTTGAGAAACTCGATGCGTGGGCAGTGCAGGAAAAGATGGGCAGTGAATTACCACCAATTATGATTTTGGGAAATGATGTCACCCATGTGGTTACCGAAGAAGGTATTGCCAATTTACTGTTGTGTCGCAATCCAGCCGAACGCGAACAGGCGATTCGTGGCGTTGCCGGCTATACTCCGGTTGGTTTGGCGCGCGATAAGCAAATGGTAGCAAGTCTGCGGGAACGCGGTGCGATTCAGTACCCAGAAGATCTGGGAATTAGTTACCGTGATGCCAATCGCAGTCTTTTGGCGGCTAAAAGCATCAAAGATTTAGTCGATATTTCCGGTGGATTATATCAGCCACCATCTAGTTTTAGGGATTGGTAACATGGAAAAATTAAATTATAGCTACAGCAGCAAGCCAGCGCAAAGCGGCGAATTTGGTAAGAGTAGTGGCGTGGTTAATTCCGGTAATCTGGAAATATTGGTGCTGGCTAATCAGCAAACTGACACGGTTAGTTTTACAATTGGTACAACCGTTAATGGTTTTGCTACCATTTGGGATGCGGTTTGCGGTGATTTTGCCGAAAAATTTGCCGTCGGTGGTTTAAATTTTATTTTGCACGATAATGGTGCAACTCCGGGAGTAGTGGCGCTGCGCTTACGGCAGGCATATGAAAATTATTGCCACGGCGTGGGGGTGTTAACAGCAAATGCTAGCTATGTCGAACTAACCCCGCGACAACGAATTGCCGCGATTGTTGACACTGATTCTTTTAGCGAAATTTTGCCGCCGCAGGAATTGGTTATGAGCCCGCATCTGGGTGATTTAGGCCTATTGACTGCTTTTGATGATGGGGTGGTGATTGGTGATGCACAAATTGATGGTAAAGCGGTAGCGATAATTGCCCAACAAGCCAATTTTATGGGTGGTGCGGTTGGTGAAGTTAATGGTGCCAAAATCAGCGGTATGTGTTTACGCGCTCAGGCCAAAAATTATGCCGCAGTTGTGTTGTTATTGGATAGTGGTGGCGTTCGTTTGCAGGAAGCTAATGCCGGCGAAATTGCGATTAGTGAAGTAATTCGCAGTATTTTTGCAGTGCGGGCGGACGGAGTTCCGGTAGTTGCGGTAGTTGCCGGTAAAAATGGCGCATTTGGCGGTATCGGGATTACCGCGGCTTGTTGTGATCATTTATTGATTACCGAATTGGGACGCAGCGGGGTTTCCGGCCCGGAAGTTATTGAAACCGTGATGGGGGTTGAAGAATATGATTCCAAAGATCGGGCGCTAGTGTGGCGGACTTGCGGTGGACGCCAGCGGGCGTTATTAGGGCAAGCTAGTTATTGTGCCAATTCACTTGACGCAATTAATCATGGATTGAGACTGGCGTTGGCAAGTGGTGCCAATTTTACCCGCGAGAATATTAATCAACGCCAGCAATTATTACAGCAGCAAGTTAGCGAATTTGCTGAATTACATGATGCCTGTGAAATTTGGGATAAATTGGGCATTGCCAATCCACCGCAAATTCCGGAAATTAATGATACCGAATTTTTGACAATTCTTGAAGGGGTGAACAAATGACTACCGAATACCAATCAATAATCACCGCGCTGGCAAATGATGTTAAATATCAAGTTGTCAATGATGTTGTTACCGGACATTTTTCGGTGGGTAGTCAACAGTTTTTACTTGGTGGAATTGTCAATGGTGCCAGTTTGGATAATGCCATGAGCTTACACTTAGGGCAGTTTATTCTGGAAGGAATAGATAATTCACCCAAGCAGCCGATTTGTCTGATTATTGACACCGCCGGGCAAAAAGTCAGCCATAATGCCGAATTACTTGGGCTTAATACCGCTTACGGGCAGTTAATCAGTATTTTTAATTTGGCACGAAAAGCCGGACATAAAATATTTGCCTTGGTCTATGGACAAGCCTTAGGAGGTGCGTTTATCGCCAGTGCTTTAAACGCCGACTACGTTTACGCGACCGAAGATGCGCAAATTGCGGTAATGTGGCTCGAAGCAATGTCACGGGTAACCAAGGTGCCATTAGCGAAATTGCAGGAATTAAGTAAAACCTCGGCAATTTTTGCCCCGGGTGCCGAAAACTACGTCAAACTGGGTGTGATTGAAGCGGTTATTAATGCTAATGAATTTATTCCGCAGGTATCTAAATTATTAAACTCCGCCAACAACCTTCATCGCTGGCGTGAAAATGGTTTAGCTCGTGGTGGTCGATTAATGGCGGATAAATTGGTCAAGGAAATTATTCAGCGATGAATTATCAGCGCCATGATTTGGTGTGGTTGGAGCCGACAGGAGATTACCCGGACGCGCTTAGGTACTGGCTGACTAATGGTTACCCCTGCGTGATTCCACTCCAAGATGTGGCCTCTTAGCCGCAATTAAAAGTAGCATGGAGTTTACCCCGCGATAAATCAGCTGCTGGGCGTCTGGCAGTGATGATTGATGCCCGGCGGGTAATTCGTCATCAGCCACCGTTGCCATTAGCAATTTTGAATCAATTGGGCATTGCTGCCGCTGCGCTTAGCGCTGAATTTCAACAATTAGGGATTGGGGTAGGAGTGTTTGGTTCGTTTGCCTGGCATTATTTAACCGGCAACGAATATATACATCAAGGTTCGGATATTGATCTGTTGTTAACGATTAAAACAGCACGGCAGTTACAGCGACTGCCGGATTTATTGCAATCTTTGGCGGAAATAAGTCAGCGGCGAATTGATGGTGAAATCAGTTTTCCCAATGGACAGGCAGTCGCTTGGCGCGAATGGTTTTCTAGCAGCGAGGAGCTGTTAGTGAAAAGTATCAACAATATTGAAATTATCGGGCGCGATAAATTAATACGGCAAATCAATGACTAACACATGGCAGGTACAATTGGCGCATTTGGCCGGTGATTCACTGCGCCAAGAGCTTGAGCTTTACCCCAAGGCTGGCTTAGTTAGCTTGGTTGATAATGGTAGCCATTGCGACATGAATCATACTACGTTTCTAAAGAGCATTGCTGCGTTGGATAGTTATTGGCTGGAAATGGTTGAATTGGGTCAGCGTAGTAGTACGTTTGCAGAACTGGTTGCTGCCGGTAAACGGGCAGAACAAGCCATGCTTGAAGCCACCGCCGGGATAAACACCCACCGTGGTGCCATTTTTATTTTAGGCATTATTGTTGCCGCCACTAGCTATGCCTATGCACAGCAGCAGAGACTAGCTACGATTCCAGACATTATTTGTGATTTATGGGGGCGTGATATTTGTGCACATCGGCTAAATACTAGCAGCCATGGTAGTCAGATGCGTAAGCGTTATCCGGAAGCAGCCGGTGATATAATAATTAGTGCCGGAACCGGATTTTTACCGCTATTTGCTGATTATTTACCTCTCTTACGAAGCTTTTTTTCTGAGAATGGCAAGCGGGCATATCTACAGGTGTTTTATCAAATTCTAGCCACTACTCAGGACAATAATCTGCTTTATCGCGGTGGTTATCCAGGATTACAATTTGCCAGGCAATCCGCACGTGATTTTTTATTGCATGGTGGGGTTTTACAGCAAAATTGGTATCGCAAGTTGGAAGAACTTCATCAGCAGTTTGTTGAACGGAATTTAAGCCCCGGTGGTTGTGCCGATTTATTGGCGGCGACAATTTTTCTTTTTAAAGCGGAACGATTATTATGGGACTAGGAATAGTTTTTAGCGGACAGGGCAATCAGAGTCTGGATATGTTTCAGGGGATAGCCGCTAATCCGGTGATTGCCACCGAGTTGGCACAATTGAGTTCCAGGTTGGGATATCCATTATTACCGCAGATTACGCTGAGTGAAGCGGATTTATTTCATAACCGCAATGCGCAACCGCTAATTGCCGGTTTGGGATACTTGCAGTGGCAAATACT
>CAZATM010000151.1:0-15695 GCA_964488065.1 uncultured Neisseria sp. | reverse complement strand
GGCGATATCGTCGGCACGAACTTCATCAACTTCCTGCCGATCATTGGCATGCATCTGGACGATACGACCTATCCGCTCTTTTCTACCGTTAACTGGGTTATAAACGGTATCACCCGATTTAACCACACCAGAGTAAACGCGGAAGAACGTCAATTGACCAACAAACGGATCACTCATCAATTTGAATGCTAATGCTGAGAATGGTGCATCATCAGAAGATTCACGGGTTGCCGGAGTACCATCAGGCAACTCACCAGCAATCGCCGGAACTTCGGTTGGCGAAGGTAAATACTCAACTACCGCATCCAACATTGCTTGAACACCTTTGTTCTTGAACGCCGAGCCACAGAACATTGGAATAATTTCGCAAGCAATTGTGCGTTGACGAATTGCTGATTTGATTTCTTCTTCGGTTAGTTCTTCGCCTTCCAGGTATTTGTTCATTAATTCTTCATTGGCTTCAGCGGCAGATTCAACCATTTTTTCACGCCACTCATTACAAGTGTCGACCAAACCAGCTGGAATATCAACGTAATCAAATTTCATCCCTTGAGATGCTTCATCCCAAGCAATTGCTTTCATTTTCACCAAATCAACCACGCCGGTAAAGTTTTCTTCAGCACCAATCGGCACCTGCATCGCAACTGGATTACCTTTCAAGCGGTTACGGATACCATCAACCACTTTGAAGAAGTTAGCACCCTGACGATCCATTTTATTTACAAATGCAATCCGTGGCACTTTGTATTTATTAGCCTGACGCCATACAGTTTCGGATTGGGGTTGAACACCACCAACCGCACAGTAAACCATACATGCACCATCCAATACCCGCATAGAACGCTCAACCTCAATCGTGAAGTCCACGTGTCCTGGGGTATCAATAATATTAATCCGATGTTCAGGCAATTTACCATCCATACCACGCCAGAAAGCAGTAGTAGCAGCAGAGGTAATGGTAATACCACGTTCCTGCTCTTGTTCCATCCAATCCATTGTAGCCGCACCATCATGTACTTCACCAATTTTATGGTTAATACCGGTATAGAATAATACGCGCTCGGTAGTAGTGGTCTTACCCGCATCAATATGCGCAGAAATACCTATATTACGATATCTTTCAATCGGGGTTTTTCTAGCCATTTAGCTTATTCTCCAAATATTAATAACGGAAGTGAGCAAAAGCCTTATTAGCTTCAGCCATACGATGAGTTTCTTCACGGCGTTTCATTGCAGCACCGCGACCTTCAAGCGCTTCCAACATTTCATTGGCCAAACGGATGTCCATTGATTTTCACCACGTTTACGCGCAGCATCACGCAACCAGCGCATAGCCAGTGCGATTTGACGCTCAGGAGCAACTTCGATTGGAATCTGATAGTTAGCACCACCAACACGGCGAGATTTTAATTCAACGATTGGTTTAACCGCATCTAAAGCTGAAGTAAAAATTTCAATCGCATCTTTTTTTGATTTAGTAGCAGCAAGATCCAAAGCCCCGTAAACGATTTTCTCGGCTACAGCTTTTTTACCGCTTTCCATAATAATATTCATAAATTTTGATAGTGTTTGATTTCCAAATTTAGGATCTGGCAACACTTGTCGTTTTTCGACTTCTCTACGTCTAGGCATAATTTAATCCTTTAAAAACCCAAATCTTATTATTTAGGACGTTTAGCACCGTATTTAGAACGGCTTTGTTTACGATCTTTAACACCAGCTAAATCCAGTGACCCACGAACTGTATGGTAACGCACACCCGGTAAATCTTTTACCCGGCCGCCACGAATTAATACCACACTATGCTCTTGAAGGTTATGACCTTCACCACCGATGTAGCTATTTACGGTAAATCCATTGGTTAAACGTACCCGGCACACTTTACGTAATGCAGAATTTGGTTTTTTAGGAGTGGTGGTGTAAACACGCACACACACGCCACGACGTTGAGGACAGTTCGTCAATGCAGGAGATTTACTCTTGTAACGAACACTCACGCGAGGTTTTCTTACTAATTGGTTAATAGTAGGCATTATCTTCCTTCTTTTATTTAAAATACTGAAACCCGGGCACCACACCCGTGGCCTCCAAGCATAAAGCCACTTTCTTACAACCCGCCTTGCAACGAGGTGTAGTAAAATGCTTCACCTTACCCTGTTCTATAAAATAGAACCCTAGATTATAGCATATGCGCCACCATTAAAACAAGTCATTGTTAGAATATTATTAATTTCGACAAAAGTAGCACTTTTACATTCATCCAGAGATGATAAAATCCACTAATTTTTAATTAACGAGGTCAGGAGAACATAATGGCGCTTGGTTGGTCTGGACATCCAAAAAGTTTAAAACGCTTATTCTTTACCGAGATGTGGGAACGTTTCAGCTTTTATGGTTTAAACGCGGTTCTGGTATTATTTTTAACTAAAGCTGCGCATATTCCCGATGACATGGCAATGATAATTTTTGGCAGCTATGTTACTTATGTTTATTTATCGACTACTTTAGCCGGATTTTTAGCCGATCGACTCTATGGTTATGCCAAAGTCGCCTTTATGGGCGGCGTAATGATACTGCTAGGACATGTTACCATGGCGGTTTCGGAATTAAATTTCGGTTTATTCTATTTTGGCTTGGGGTGTATCGCCACCGGAACCGGATTACTAAAACCGAATGTCTCGGTTATGGTCGGCAAACTTTACCGCGATGATGAGGAAGATCAACGGGTGCAGGGATTCAATATTTATTATATGGGGATTAATATTGGGGCGGTAATTGCACCAACTGCAGTTGGTTTTGTCGCTGAAAAAGTAGCGTGGCATGCCGGATTTGGTCTAGCCGCAATTGGAATGGCACTGGGGTTATGGATCTACAAACGCGGAGAAAAAGATTTCCCGGCAAATTGTAAAATCACTAACTATAACGCGCTAAAATCACGTTATGCCGGAATCTCTCTCAATCGCTGGGTACAAATTTTATTGCTGGCGGTGGCCGCTATTTTTGCAATGTTGCTTGCTAATCCAATTGAATCGACATTGATTATTAGTCTCTGTGCAGTGGTTTTGGGTGGCTACATTGTCTTCTTATGGCGCAAGCTCCAACCGGAAGAACGCAGTAAAGTCTGGATTATTTTGGTGTTATCGGTATTCTCGGTCAGCTACTGGACATTATCCAATCAAACCATCGCCAGCTTACCGGTATTTATTGACCGCGTAGTTGATTTACGCTTCTTTGGAATTGACGTCCCGGCATCCAGTATTTCAAGCTTTTATTCACTGATACTGATTGTATTGGCACCGATAATTGCCTGGTTTTGGAATTTCACCAAACAAATCGAGCATGAACCAGGTTACGCCGGTAAGTACACCATCGGCTTATTGGTAGCAACATTGGCGTTCGTGGTAATTATTCTGGGCATCATCCAAGCTGAGCACGCCGGCAAAATGAGCTTAATCTGGATCTTGGGCTGTTATGTTTTATTGGGTTTTGGTGAGTTATGCATTTCACCCAATGGATTGGCGCTGGTAACCAAGTACGCGCCGCAAAACCTCTCCGGGATCATGATGGGCTTATGGTGGATGATTAATGCTTTTGCCGGCTTAACTGCCGGACTGGTTGCCAATTTAATCGGCTTTCAATCCGCCGACAAATTGCCGGTAATCCAACAATTAAGCATCTATCAAAACGGATTTATTAAAGTAACAATTCTCGGTATAATAATTACCGCAATATTGTTTATCATCCGTAAAAAAATTGACGAAAGAAGTTAAAATGTTATTGATTGCAAATTATGAAGGACGTTCGGGCACCGAATTGGCGACGAATTTATTGGCACAAAAAACCAATGGTTTGCGGGCGATTATTGAAGGAATAAAAATTGTTGAAGCCAATTGCGATATTCATACCGTGGGCATGAGTTCATGGCCAAATATCCTTGGAGATTTACAATTGGATGCTTCGGTGATGGATGGCAATACCCGCCGCACCGGCTCGGTTGGTGCATTACGCGGATTTAAGCACCCGGTGGAAGTGGCTTATCGGATTATGACTGATATTGACCATGAAATTCTAGTTGGCGAAGGCGCTGAGCGCTTTGCCCGCGAAATTGCGGCGATTCCCAATAAAAATGAAACCGAACTATCGATTAACACTTGGCACAAACATCTGGATGAAGTATTAAATCCGGAGCAACAGCAAAAATTTCCCGACATTCGGCTGCTGGATATTAACAGCCAAGCGGTCGATCCGGAAAAAATGTTTGATACCACGGTTTATTTAAGCCTAGATCATGAGAAACGAATATCCAGCGCCACCAGCACCTCAGGTTGGGCATGGAAATATCCCGGACGCTTGGGTGATAGCCCGATTATCGGTGCCGGCAGCTATGCCGATAGCCGCTTTGGTGCCTGTGCCTGCACCCATACCGGTGAAATGACCATTCGTGCCGGAACTGCCAGAAGCGTGGTTTTGTATCTAAAAATGGGCTTAAGTGTTGAAGATGCAGTCTATGAAGCGGCTCGCGATTTGGCTGACTTGACTACGGGCTATCTGGATGAAGTAACCATTCACGCCATCGATAAAAATGGGAATTATAAAGTTGTCGGCTTAAACTCCAGTGAAGAAATTCGCTACGTGGTATGGACTCCGGAAATGTCGGCACCGGAAGTTAAAAATGCCGAGATTATTCGATTATAAATTTTTGAGTTGTACCGCATCGGAGTAAGACAAATTATGACAAATTTAAAATTATTTTCATCAATACAATTAGCGTGCTGTTGTGGTATATTACTTAGCGCTTGCGCCATCAATAAAAAAGATAGCCCCATTGATATACGTGGCACATTTAATGTAAGCATGAATTTAAGCGTCACGCGGTTTTCAGATGTTCCGGTCTATCCCGTTTCCGGCAAATTAGTTAACGATACACCATTCTATAAACAAACTATCCCTGCTGGAGCTGGAATAATTGGTAACTACACCAACAAAGGTGTGAGCTGCTCAATTAAATGGACGGCAATAATCTTACCCGATAGCACTTCAATTACCAATCTTAATGGAATTGCTTACTCAAGATGTCCGGTATGGGGCACCATTGATAAAGATCAAATAATTTCAGCTTCTTGGAATTAAGGATTCTTAATCAATAGCCAAGTTCAAATTTAAAAATGAAGATACATAAATGAAAATTTTCACCTTATTCGTTACCAGTTTAATCATACTAACCGCCTGCAGCCCGCAGGCACAGAACGCTAATACCCAAAAACTAACTGCCAATGCCAGCGAAGTCAAAGCCAAAGTTCAGTCGGCGATTGATCTTGGGGCCCAAAAAATTGCTGCAGCAGAAAGCAATAACTAGGAATTAATCATGAAATACTTAGCACTCGCACTGCTACTTACAACCACCATCTCTGCACTTGGCGCGTGTAGCGCCGGGAGCAGCGGATCAACCAGCAGTAACCAATTTGTAACTCTCGGTAGAACCGGCGTAACCAGTCCTGATGGCTACAACTATACTTATCATGGTGGCACTCCCGAAATAAGTGGATTTGCCAACCAATTAATTTATGTCAATAATCAGTTTGTTGCCGTCGGCGCCAATGAATCTGGTCTGATAAACGGCATGGTCGCTACATCCAGTAACGGAATTGCTTTTGGGCAAACTCAGCTTAATTACCCGGTATTAAATACCATCACTTATGGATTTGGCAAATATCTTGCCGGCGGTCAGGAAAGCACCCTGATCTACTCCAACAATCTAAGCAACTGGCAACAAGCCACCATTAATCCCGCACCGACTGCCAGCATCAATTTTAGCGCCATTCAATGTAACAGCAACATTTGTTATGCCCTTGCCAATCGTTTGGGTAATGGCTATATTTACAGTTCTGCAGATGGCATAAACTGGAATCTAGTCAATAATTTCACCAGCAATAACCCGCTAAATGCGTTAGCAGTTGAAAGCAATACTTTTGTAGCTGTCGGTAATCATGGTACTATTGCCTATAATAACGGTAGTGGCTGGACACAATTAGCCACTTCTCCGACCAATAAGCAATTATTAGGTATCGCCTATGGTAATGGCAATTTTGTGATCGTCGGTGGTGGCGATGCTAATCCATTATTATCATTTAGCCAGGTTATCTTGCAGAACTCCGGCAATCTGGATACGTGGAATATCGTATATTCCGGCGATGAGGTAATGCATACGCTAAATAGTGTGGTTTATGCTAATAATCGTTTTGCTGTGGTTGGCGAGGGTCTGATTACTATTCTGCCCGATGATACCGTAGGTTATTCAACAACCGGCGCCAGTGGAACCTGGAATCTCCACCATCTGGCAACCTTGAGTAGCAGCACCCTCGCTTATGGTACGGTGAGTTACTGATTTTCCATTGTTGCTACTCATCTGTTTTTAACATTTGAGGAGTATCCCTCGAGCAAGTGTTATACGTAATTATGGCCAGCATCAATCAGCTGGTAAAAATGTGCATCATCACAATTAGTTGAATGATATAATCAACTATATTTCTTGTTCAACATTACAATCAGGAGCTATATCCAGATGAAAATTAATGCCCATGATGATGACCTACGTTACCCAGCCGTCGCGATCTTCCTGCATTGGATCATTGCAATAATGGTAGTGACAAATTTATTATCTGGCTCTCTATTCGCAAATAACATCATTCTTTTTTCCGCGCAAATAAACTTTCATAAATTATCCGGCGTAACGATTCTAAGCTTAGTAATGATACGAATACTGTGGCGCCTGACTCACCACTATCCATCATTGAATGGTTTAATACCAAGCAGCGAAAGATTTCTGGCTCATTTCGGGCATTTATTTCTCTATTTCTTACTGCTGGTTCTACCACTATCCGGGATTTTATTAGTACAAAGCTTTGGTAAAAACATTGAACTATTTGGACTCGCACTACCGAAAATAATCAACACAACCGACAATGCCACTGCCGAGCGCTTTTTACAGATTCATGAATCATTGGCGATAATGCTATCAACCTTGGTAGCCGGTCATATCATTGCCGCCTTGAAGCATCATTTTATTGACAAAAATGATATTCTGCGTCGAATGTTACCTAAATGGTTTTTGCGGAAGTGAGGGCGCTATTTTGAAATTAATTTCACTATCTCTACAGCTCAGTCGCTCCCTAATCAAGGCAAAACACAAGAAATATATTCTGTTTGCAACATTAATTTTGTGTCTGGAATACTTGGATTTAATCATTTACATAAAAAATACCAAAATCCTCACCGATGAATTTCTGATTAAATCAATTAGTCGGATTGAAGGCATTTGCCTGTTGTTTTTTATACTTTTACTGTCTAACTTTCTGGCTAAACCCTGTGCTGCAAAGTTCCTAACGATTGCGCAGCAAAAATTCACCAATTCGAGTCTGGTGATTGTTTCCAGTTTAATCATCTCGCTGGCTTTTATCTGCCAAGCTCTACTCCTACTGTTTTACTGCAAGACCTTGATAATTTGGCTGCTAATCGGTTTTTTTGCGGCTCGATTCATTTATCAATTTGCTTTAGCAATTGTTATACATGATACCTATGAATTTTTACTAAATGCCCCCGAACTCGCCGATGATTTCATTTATTTGATTTTAAACAGCTTAGAACTGAGTGTCTTTTGCGGAATGTTTGGCTATAAATTGCTGTCACTGCTTAATTTTTCAACAACTGCAACTATTGCAGTTTTCATCTTGATAGTCAGCGGGTTGTGGTTAGTATCTTCAGTTTTATTTTTCTTGCATCGCCAAGAATTGAACCAATTTAACAGCCAACATACCCGTTGTGCAGCCGCCAACAATTTTGCAATGATGCTGGAGAGTAACCTGCAAGATACCATAATTGCATTTAGTATCGTTGGAATCCGTAGTAGCTTGTGTATAATCGGTGTAATTTACATGCCGACATATCTGATTGAGAGTCTACATTTTGCACCGGCTATTGCAAATAATATTATTTTAAGTTCAAGCTTTCTTGCCCTAAGCCTATGCATACTAATTGAAAAATACCTATATCAATTTAATTATATTGATGTTTTAAAATTTGGATTGGTTGGGCTAATTATCGGCTGCCTAATCAGCTATCTTTTATTTTTCTTTAAAGTTATTCCGTTTATTGGCGTGGCTATACTGGTGGTCTTTCACAGTTTGTTTGCATTGGGATGCCCGTTAATTTTAAATCAGCTATTTGCACCTGAACTGCGTCAACTTGCAGTCATTTCCTGTTATCGAAATAGTTTTTTAATTTTTGCATCGTTCTCATTTATTCTGATCACCCTTTTGGGCGGTCTTTTTCACAGCTATATTCTGGCTCCAGCAGTACTTTTAATCACTATTACAGTCATCTGCTATAGTTGCCTGATTCTGTTTAACAAACGCGCAACAGTAACTCAATAAACCACTAAACCTCAAGAAAAAATTACTAAGGTTTTGTGACATACCCACTATTTCAGTAAGTTCTACTGGCTACACACTTATGAACTATGAACTTTCTCAAAAGCTAATTTATACGCTCTAAGCACATCATTAATTTTGGTTTGATGTTTATTCACTATGTTTTTTGAAAAATTCGATAATATCCTCATCCAGACGTAAGCTAACTGCCTTTTTATGTGTAGGTTTACGGATAAAAGCTATTTTAAAAAAATTCTTCAGTTAGTTAAGGGCTACCACTATAATCAATCTCATCATCAGTCATTGCATCAATTTTATCCCAATCGGTTTTTGTAGATTTCATAGTTTCTCTTTTCACGATCATTTGCCTTTCTAAATGAGATTATCCTAATGATATCAGGTAATCGCCCAAAATTTTGAAGGTAGAATTTAGGCGTGAATAAATTTACAAAAAACTAACACTCCTTTTTATTCCTGATTGGGATGATTGAATAGAATTAATACGGCACTACTTAATGCCGTAATTTAAGACTAACGCATTCTCAATATTGACACATTCTCTACTTTATCAACAATTAATTCGTTATTGAAATAGATTTGG
Source organism: uncultured Neisseria sp. (assembly GCA_964488065.1). Lineage (GTDB taxonomy): Bacteria > Pseudomonadota > Gammaproteobacteria > Burkholderiales > UBA11063 > Aquella. The sequence goes on along the minus strand of CAZATM010000151.1, from coordinate 6,668 downwards.
CATATTCAATTCTAAATTTTGGCTCTGGATGAGTCTCAAATAGTCGAACCATTCGATTTGGCTTAATATGGTTTTTATCAACAATCTCCAGAAACTGCAATAATCCATCTAAATATCCTAATTTAACCGCATGTGCATCGGCAGCTAGTTCCTGTTGTTTTGATAATATTTTCTGAGTTGTATCACAAATAAAATTTACAACTAAACCAATAACAAGCGCAGGTAAAAAAAGTACTTTAAATATCAAATTAACCATTACTTTATCACCAGCTCCTTTACGATTTTTTGCAACATCCGCCAAATACCCCATTACCTTATACGAATTAAAAATATTCAATACTATTTGCGTAGGGCGTTGAACAAAAAAATTGGTCAAACTTATTAATGTATCTTTATGGTGTAAATGAGCTACTTCGTGAGCTAAAACCGCTTTAAAAACACTAGTATCCGGAATACTAAAAAATCCCGAATTAAAAATTACGTGTGTTTTACCAAAAGCAAATGCATTTATTGTATCGTCTTCAGCAATAGAAAACCGTATTTCCTGCCCATAGCGTAAGTTAGTTCCTGAAAGCTGGTTATGCTTATTCAATACCTCCTCAATTAAAGGCAATAAAAACTTTTCTTCCTCAAGAGAAAGTTGGCGACTTGGTAAATATTTTTTTACCAATCCTTCTCCTTTCCCACTTGCACCAAGATAGAATAAGTACATTGGATACCCAAGAACAAAAAGCACCACGATAGTCAAGATAATATTATCCGAGATATGAAAAACGCCATTTAAAATAAACATTGCAATTAAAATCGGAAAGAACCACATCATAATCACACTAAAAAAATTTCCAACCGTTCCAATAATCGGAATTAACCATTGTTTACGCATATAAAGACTCCTTTTAAAATTATAAAATATAAAACTCTAATGATGCTTTTTCTTCTTTTTCTTAGGTTTAGGCTTACTGGCTTCGGTATTTTGCGGTTGGGTATTTTCAACTTTAGCTACCGCATAAATATCATTCAACCCCATTTTTTTAATTGTATAATCATATTGCCATGGTGAGCTAGCAACACCGATTAAAAGTGTTAGAATGACATAATTCAACCCTCTGGATAACATTCGTTTTAATACATGTTGACTAGAAGCAAACAAGTTTTTAGGTAACCCGGAATGATACACTCGAAGCCAGAAAAAATTAACTATAGATATCGTCACATAGCTAATACCACCAACCGCTAGTGAAGTATAAAATACATCCGACCAGAATCCACCGCGGCTACCAAGTAATTGAAAGGCTAGGTATACACCAATAAAAAGATTGGCAAAAGAGCCCAAGAGCATAATGACTCGTGATGCTTCTTTTGGTGAATAGCGATAACTCCCAACAATCGCACCAGCTAGAATATTTATAGATCGATCCGACATGAATCCCAATGTATTTTTTTTCAAAGCGCTAACAACCTCCTCCAACGCCAATCGACCACTCATGCCGTCAATTATTTTACGGATAAATGGAATTTTGGTTAGCTTTTGATACAATTGTGGGGTTTTTTTAATTGATCCGGCTTCGTTGAATTGTTGACAGAGCTCTAATTGAGCAGATAAAATTGAATCTAACAAATATGTTGTCTGACAAAATTCTCCAGAATCAGCAAATACAGAAAGCATTTGTTGAATGTTATTAATTTTCAACTCAAATTTTATGATTGGAATATTCACCTTATAGCTTAGTAATACTTGAGTATCCACTAATTTTGCACTATTCAATTCAAACTGACAAATAGCAATCAGCTTCTTTATTGCCAACTGACGAACCAGCAATGCAAACTCTGAACTTCCATCACTCGGCTCAAACAAATAAGAAAAATGTATCTTTGCGCGAAAAAAAGCTTCACTCGTTGTTGAATTAGAACCCTTACTACTACATTTTTGACAACCTATCTTACCCGTTCCGGAGCAAACTCCACATTGGCGCTTGCCATTTTTACAATGTACACAAGCTTGCGTTTTGGCAAGACCAGTCCGGGAATCCCGAATATGAATTAAACCGCTACCATGACAATTGCCACAAACTATATAACCGGTTGCCATACACTCTTGACAATTAATTTCTCCACTTCCGTGGCAGGTCAAACATGTCGTACGATGGTAAAATAGTTGATTACCAAATTCATAATCATCAGTTTTATAAATTCCAGATTTATTATTTTGGTAACACTCAAACTCATTCTGAAATATCTGGTGCGCATTATTGCTAAGATAACTATTCGCCGCAGTTGTCAACTCATTCAAGCTGCTAACTTCTTTAGCTGCTGGTTGGGTTGGCGAGCCATGCATAACGTCATTACGTATATGACTACAAAAATCAACTTTAAGATTAAGAATAAACTCTTTAAATTCTTGTTCACGTTTACTTACATATTTTTCAACAGCTAAATTTTTTGGCAATAAGCTGTTAACCTGACTAAATATCATTGAATTTTTTGCTTTACTCATGGTTCACCTCAATGTTTTTTCGCATGGGATTTTGCTGGTGGCTTATTTGCCTGAATGGCACTTAATTCATTGTTATTTGAGCTTGCCGCATCTGGATAAAATTTTGTGAGCAAGCTACTACCATAATATTTAGTAAATATCTGTTCATGAACCGAAATCGTAAAAAAACCGATACCGGCAAATATTAATGAAAAAATAAATGAAACTTTAAGATTTTTGGGTTTAGGGATTGGGACACCCTCTGGAATCTGCTTGTATTTCCGCCTAATTACCCACCGGCTAAACAAAGTACTTAATAGAAAACAAATCACAAACACTGCACATACAACATAAAAGCTATCTAGTGATAATGATTTTCGCGCTAGCGGCAAAATTGGAATACTTAGAATTTCATAAATAAATAACAACCACAAGGTCGCGGTTACAATTGCCAACTTTGAATGTGTCGGCAAGCAAGCCCTGTAACTTTTTGAAATTCCGCCAACCAGTTGTTTTGTCTTTTCCAAAGAAAGATAACCTTTGGCATTATTCGAGACTAGCAGAGAAATATGCTTTTTTGAATAATCTGGATTTGCTGCCAACTCAAGCATTATTTTATGTAAAAATTTATATTTAGGAAAATACCCTAGAAATTTTTTTCCGACTTCTTGATTCGATTTAGCTGTTACTTGCTGAGCCACTTGTAAAGGTACAATCAAAACTTCATCCAAAATTGGTGACTTATTAAAAACCCGGGGCGAATTTATCTCAGGATGGTTCAATGATAAAAACTCATACGTATTTTCCGCGATCCGGGTACAAAATCTCGTTACATCAATCTGACTAACATATTGTACCTGAAAATGATTATGCTGAGCAGTTGACCGACCGATATTCCATAAAGCGATTTGATCTAACTCATCAGTCGGAATATTCATAATCTCCGCAACCGTTTTTTCCGAATAATGACCGGGTTCAAGAGCATAGGTTTGAAATAATTTAGCAAATCTAGTTACGGTTGTAATTTTAGTGATGTAACCCGTCCCCTCACAAGGTTTACAAGTCTCGCGACCAGAACCGTTACATCTGCCACACGTTCTAGACTCATACTGAGGTATTCTACTAATCTCATGCTCATAACCATTTGAATCCCGGCGAGTAGTAACCTTATCGCTGACATGAACCTCAACACGACCAGAGCCGCCACATTTACTACAACTAACCTCACCTGTTCCTCGACAAGGTGAACACTTATCGGTAAAGGCAATCGTCGTATCATCAATAGTATAGTCTTGGCACTGGCAAAAGGCTTCTGATCCTTGAAAGTCAGCTAAAAGCTCATATGGTAATTTAGCATTTACTGAATCAAAATAATGATCAATCGTTGAAGTATATTCTGTTTTCGTCGCACAATCAATTTCCGCAGAATGCTGTCCAGAAAATTTTTGCTCTTTCTTTTTGGCGGACAGTTCCCAATCCTGATGAACAGAAACAACCAAGGCTTCACCATCATAGTCTGTAACTTCTAGTTGCGTAATATCAAATTGATTATCAATAATATCCTGCTTGACCACGGCAAGAGAATTGATAGCAATATTCATATATTTTTGTTTATCAAATATCATCTCGCTTGCCATTTATCAACTACCTCAACTATAAATTAATTAACACTATATTTAATTTGAACCGACATGGTACCGGTTCAAATATTTAACAAACACTATCTACTTAAATTTTTAAGATTATCGCGAATATCAATCAGTAAATAAATCACAAAGGCAAATAACACCACTCCGGCAACACCGCCGATTAAAGTCATTAATCCGCCGAGGAATGAATAACTCATGGCGGCAAATCCCGCAATTACGGAAACCAATAATCCGATAACCACTAAAATATTAATAATTACCTCACCAAATTGAATAATGAATTTCTTGAGCATAAAATCCCTTCCTAAATTAAAAACCAGTTGTTGAAATTTGTATTGCCGCATCTGGAGTGGTAAAATCCTTAATACTCCAATAATAGGCACCGAATAATCCCCAATACGGCTTACTATCAGCATTACTTAAAATAACCTTACCATCAGTTTTAACACTAAGTTTGCCATTATAGGCAAATCCAGCGAACATCTCTTGCATCGTCTTATCCTTTGGTTTGGTTTTACTAATTACAGTAATGGCCTTATTTTTGGAATTATAGCTAATTTCGACAGGTATAAAAAAACCACTATCACCAGACCCCACACTAGCATCGAAGCGATCTTTTTGCTGGATAATATTTCCACTATAACGAAGGGTTAAATGCCCACGACATTCACCCAAATATTTACTGCTAACAATATTTTTGCCTTTTTTGGCATCTATTGCAACAGTCCGCTCAAATTCATCTTGGCAACCACTAAAGATTTTTTGCAAATCATTGGCCGTCAGCGGTTTATTTTTGGCTTTTGCCGCATTTTGAGCGGCAATAAATTGTCCACCTACAACATCAGTATCAACATCAACTTGGTACTGACCGGTACGACTTATTTTCACCTGATTATCAAAATTTTGTGGTAGATAACATCCTGTCAGAGCAAAAATCAAGGTAGATATCAACAATATTTTTCTTTTGCTCATCATTTTTCGCCTCCGCTAACTTTTTTGAAAACTATCTGATCGCCAAATAATCCCGGCATTGATAACTCTTGTTTTTGTTCATCTAGCGTTAGTTTCGTATCAGCAACAGTCAGCGTATTACCATTTACTTGTACCGCAATGCTTGAAGACTCACCGGATGATTGCAAAACCAAACCTTTATCGGTCTGGCTGATAACAAATGCTGGCGTTGAATCATTAGCATCCTGCCACGTCCCAACGAATTTCTTGGTGGCGCTATCACTACAACCAACCACAACAAAGACCACAACCAATGCAACCACTATCATTAACAATATTTTTTTCATCATATTTCCCTACAAATCAGTAAATTATTGCTCTACCGCCACTCCAATTACAAGTCTGTAGACCAGCCATTTTTGGTTTTAACCAATGTTATGGTACTTACCTTGTTGGGATTCTCTAACTCTTTTGAAATTTCTGGAAAAGTCGTCTTCACTTCAGAGTTATTTGCCCAATCCGCAATATCAACATATTTATAGGTATATTTAACTTCCGCGATTTGATAACCATTGGTATTGCCCTCGGTATAGTTATCAATATTGTCCACTTGTAATTTAGCATAACAAAACACTCGCTTACCTGAATCACCACTCAACATTACCGCCATGGCACTTGGTTTAACTTGAGCTTGAGTCGCTTTGCCGGCATCGGTTAATGTATAAACAGTAAAAGTATAATAGCGACCATCGGGCTTTTTATCCCACAAGCTATAAATTGGTAAACTTTCGCTTGTTTTGCTTAATAATCCAACACCAACCAAGGCATCTAATTGTGCAAATCTATTTTTAGTATATTCTGGAGCATAGTCTTCAACTTTACCATCTTTACCGAACCGTTGACTAATGACAAAAGAATCCTTAGTTTTATCTTGGAATTTTTTATAGTCCGCATCATTAACATCACCAGCAGCCGAGCGCACATCTGAACGAATGTTGAGACACTCCGGCTGCTGACTGATTTTGGCATTAATTGCATTTTTAAAATCACTCTCTTTGCTACATGCTACCAATGTAACACTCAGCATTAACATAGTGATTAACGATAATTTTTTCATAATTATTTCCTCTCATAAAATGATAATACGATTTAAAACAGCACCACCCCTAATTTGAATAAAATTGCTACTAGCAAAAAAAGGAAGTGGCAAAATAGCAAAAAGTACAATTAGACAGCACACATAAATTAGCAGAAAAAATATGAATATACAAAAAGGCGCATCGCTATTGGCAAATGCCCCTTAAGCTGATAAAGTTATAAAAGAATCTATTTCGTTGCCATATTAAGTCGAAATATAACCAATAATAGTTGAATCGATTTTTTAGCATCTCAGACTTGAACTCAGAAGACCTCTTTCCAGCTAAATTTGATTGGCTACACATTGTATTAAATTTGGGGCTAGACAATCAAAGCACATTTAAAGGTGTGCTAATATATTGTCATGATTCATAAAAATAAGTATATAAATAGTTCAAAGATTTCAGAAGCTAAATTCAGGGAAATAGTTAGGTATTTTGTTGCAGATTTATCAGCAA
>CAZATM010000150.1:0-2069 GCA_964488065.1 uncultured Neisseria sp. | reverse complement strand
TGGCATTATTTCTGACAATCTTAAACAGCTGGCATTATTCGGTTCACTCATCAAATATGAACTATAAATTTCTGCATTGCATTTTGCAGTTGAGGGTTTGCTTTTCTTCTTCATCCAAGTTCCAAGGCGTTTTCGTAATATTAATCATAATATCATATCCGTTGTCAATGCGTAAGTTCTATATTCATTATCTTTTTCAACATAACTTTCACCATGTTTTAGTAAATTATAAAATATACAAGCTAACTTTCTTGCCGTTGCTGTTATGGCTTTGGGTGCACCAGCATGAGCTTTTATCTTACGGTAAAATGAACCCAATGCCGTATTTTTGGTTTTACCTACTGCGGCGGCTGCTATTCTAAATACTTCAGCCGCTCGACTATTCACCTTACGGGTTCGACTAGATAAAATCTTGCCGCCGGTTATTTTATTTGCTGGTCTTTTAGATTGAGTGGGTTGCTTTCTCCAAAATCTCCAGAACCATCATCGCCACCATTATGCTCGTTTAGGCAGTTATTAATTTCTTGGTCACAATCATCAACTAACTGACGATAATATTTGTACAAATCCAATTCTTGTTTAAGCGTAAATAAATGTTCTTGGCGATAATTACCCTTTAGTGATGCCGCGATTGTCTCTTCATTATTATGTACCCGGTTATTTCTCATTGCCGCTAATTTGTGCGGGTCGTGTTCGCCATCTACTATCGCTTGAATAATCTTCAAACCAGTTATTCCGGTTATGTCGCTTATGGCTTTATGCAGTTGTATATTCATTTGTATCAACGCTTTTTGCATCCGCTGAATATGTACTGCCGCGCCTTTTACTAAGCTATCGCGCTGACGCATATAACCACGTAAGACACACGTCTCATTATCTGGTCTAAATGAACCATGCAATAGACCATAGGAATGCAACTGTTGAATCCATTGACTATCTTTTACATCGGTTTTACGGCCAGGTACCGCTTTTATATAACGCGCATTTACTAGCAAGACTTCAAAACCATGTGTGCTGAGAATGTCATACAACGGTATCCAATAAACTCCGGTTGACTCCATTGCTACCGTGGTCACACCACATTCTTTTAACCACCCAGATAATTCTTCTAGATCTCCGGTAAAACATCTAAATTTTCTTATCCGTGGGGCGGCGCTGCCTTCCGGAACACATACATAATGATATTCGGAACCTACATCTATTCCAGCCGCAGTTGGATTGATTATTTGTAGGGTGCTCATTTTTGTGTCCTTCCACTAAAATAATATCCAAATCAGACCTGATAAGACAAGTAAATTACAATCTCCTGAACGGGATCACTCAAATTAATGAGCTTCACCAATGCTAATAACGTCAATATCAGAATCAGACTCCTATACGGGTAATAAACACCAATGAAAAACCGATCATAACTGTCTGATTTGAATAATATACTCTAGCACATCTTCAATTTAAAGCGCTACTTGTTTCTCTTTGCTAATACTCGCCGTCAGGCGAGACACCGACTCTTATTTTGTAGCATTTGAATGAAATAGCACAAATCAAGTATTAAAATAAGCATTGTACAGAACATTTGTTAATATCACGATGATGATTGTAAATCAACTAAGCCAGTGGAACAAACTATTTTATAATGCCAAAGATATTGTTTTTACCAGCATGGCTCGGGAAAATTTGATGAAATTATTTTCTATGATGAAAATAATTTATTGGTTTGCATCGGCAAGACTTAGTATTTACCGAGTGATGATTTGCTATTACCAATTTTACCATGGCAGTCCGCGATCTGTGACTGGCTAGTGAAACAGGTATGATTATAGTTTATGCCGGAGAAATCATGACTATGTTGGGTTTGCCGAAAATTTCAGTCGTCGGGTGGGCGGATGTTGATATATTAGGTAAAATCCACGGTTTGTTTTAACGCTGATGGCTGTCATTGATTGAAAAAAAACGTGATATATGAGAAAATCGGGGGTTAATCATCTATTTTTATAATCAGCAATTTTTATATTGCGATTACTTTGCTATTAAGTTTCAGATTTAATTGATGAAAATAATTACAGTATGTT
>CAZATM010000149.1:0-2142 GCA_964488065.1 uncultured Neisseria sp. | reverse complement strand
CAAAAGCATTGTCGGTAAATGGAATCTTGTAAGAAAACAGATGGTAAATCCCAATTAGCAGCGCAATAACGATCACCGCTATCGGCAGATTAAATTCATGTTTCATGATTCGGATGATTTTAGACATGGTTACCTTTCAATTAACATCCATAAGCAAATTTATTGTTGATGCCACATTGGTATTCTAAGTTTTTTACAACTAAATTTTCGAAGATCAATAAGTTATCATGGGATGTTGTCCCATTGTGTGTAACCCACGTAATATTAATTTTGAATCTATTTTAGTATGGAATCTGCGGAATTGTATCAGCGGAAGAGGGGTGTCAACAATTACCAAAAATAGGATGGCGCTATTTGAAAAATAAACAAAGTAAATTACTCAACTATATTTGTTTGATATAGCCTGATATTTCCTAATTAATTCCATGGTATTTTATTTGAGCGGATAAGTGGTAATTGTTTTAATTGAGTAAATTATATCTTTAACAACTATTATCAATGTTATAATAGGGCATAAGTATTCAGGCAATTTTTTAGAGGAGATACTAAAATGGCAAACAATAAACACTACGAGCTGCCTAATGCACAGCTATTACAAGATTCTTTTAAGGCTTTTGAAGAAGCTTCGCATAAGATGGTTGAATTAAATCAGCTCTATTGGGAGCAGGCACGGCAATTGTTTCAAACTGGGATTCAAGATAGCCAAACTCTATATAAAGTTAGCACCCCGGAAGAGTTTGTTGAGACTATGAGCAATATTCTCAAAAATAACAACGAATTTCTATCCAAAGCCTTTTTAGAGGAGATGGAGATTGTGCTGAGCTTGACTCGAGATAGCTGCAACTCCAGTTGCTGTAATTTTGATGATATTCGCTCCAGTCTGCTGCAATTTTATGATTTTTATACCAAGTTGGTACCGAGCCCATTATCGCTGAAATTGGATGATGTGGTTAAAAATGCAGCTTCCGGTAATTATGACGCATTGCATTCGCTGCATAATCAAATGCTGGAATTTCTCAATCAATTTGGCAAAGGTGTCAACCAAGCAGTCGGTGAAGCGGTTGCACCGCCGGCAAAACCAGCAGCTAAACCCAAAAAATAATTTACAGGCGGCAAGTCACAATCAAATTGATGAGCCGCCGCATATTGTCCTCGCGCTCTTCAGCACCAATGCACGGGATATGCCGTTGTTCCGGCATATGCTTTAAGGTTGACATCAAAATGCTAATGACAAAGTTTACTTTGTCATCACTTTCACCGCGCTTACGATAATAAGCGCCCAATATCTGCTGGAAAAAACTTCGCACGGTATTAATCATCGTCAAAAAATAAGTGTGAGATAAATTGCTATCCGGTGAGGTCGTTTCCCGAACGAAAATATTTAAGCGCGCCATGCCATTAGGCGAACAAAATAATTCGCGGAAACTAATTATTATTTCCGGCAGGCGCTGCTCCATTTCCGGAAGTGTCATGTTGGAAAATTGTTCGGCATTAAACTCGCGAAGCTGATTAGTTACTTCATCCAGTAAGTAACCCACCACCGCTTTATACATTTCGGCTTTGCCGCCAAAATGATAGGAAACTGCGGAGAGGTTGGCACCCGAATCGCGTACAATATCGCGAATTGATACGGCATCATAGCCATATTCGCCAAATAAGCGCACACCAGTTTCAATTAAACGACTATAAGTACTATCTTGATTATGATTATCCATTTTTTCAGCTCGTAATTTTCAATAATTGTGGATTATAACATATTATTTTTTAAATATCAAACAGGTGTTTGAACTTTGTTTGATGGTAATAAGAAGTTGCAGTAACCTCCACAGTTAATTAATTTAATTGACACAACTAAAACAATTGTTTTAATATATGGTCTTTATTCGGCAAAAATTAAACAATTATTTCTATACTCAAACAATTTCATTGTTTCAGGTCATTGATATGCGCGTTACTTACGTATAAAGGCTCGCCATATCGCGCTTGCAAATATTTCGAATTTAATTGGGTATAATCACAAGAAAAGTACAACACAATGAATGAATTTGCAGGTGATGAATCGCGCAGTTTTTGGCTGCAGCATCGAACTATTGTCGCTTATGCGGTTAGTTTGCTGGCATTGGCGGAAATCGTTGATTTAAC
>CAZATM010000148.1:0-11035 GCA_964488065.1 uncultured Neisseria sp. | reverse complement strand
TTGAACCATTTAGCTCTTGTAATGCTGGTTTAAAGTCATCATCTAAATCTATAGCATTTGAATTAATAGCATCTTTAATCATGTAAGCAGCAAGAGGTAGAGGTCTAACCGCAATGAGGGTACCTTTTTGTTCTAGGAAAGTCATCTTAATCAATGTTTTACATATTTTTTTAAATTCCTTTTGAGTCATATTATCAAAAAAATACTTGGTAAGGAATGCAAATTGTTCGTCTGCAGCTTCTTTTTCGCTCTCACGAAATATAATACCGTTGTCGGTAAAGCTAATATAGCTAAAAAAAGATAACCCTGTTATTACCTTTTTAAGGTTATCTATACTTAATTCAGGAATTTTTTCAAATAACCATTTATTTACTGAGCTAGTATCAATTAGTGTAGCGATATCCAAACCGTCTAATCCATGTTTTTGGATTGCTAAGCTAACTTTATTTGCAAGCAATGGGTATCCATCACAATACGCTGCTAATGAATTTAAATACATCTCACGATGGTCACCTACAATTACGGTGTCTAGTATTTTTTTAACCGCTTCTACTTGATTATCAGAAATAATATTTATTATTCTATATTCCTGATAACTGTCATCTTCTAAATTGCTATCAATTGATATTAGTTTAAATGAGGCTGATTCTGCTTTTAGTCTTTGAATTCGCTGATGATTATGTAATGAACAATTATCTAAGATTAAGATGCATGTTGAATTTTTATAATTACTAACTAAATCTATGATATTAGATATATCACTATGGTCTGAGCAGTTAATGTACAAACATAGATTTTCAATATATTTATCTTGTGATAATACATTTATAATGAAATGAGTTTTCCCAATTCCAGAATTACCAATAATTCTTATTGCATCTGTACTATTTGGAACTTTTACATATTTTAATACATCATCCTTTAATTTGTCCATTGCTTTTGATGAATGATACTTTATTTTGTATTCGGGGCATTGTTCCAACCAATTAACACCTATAAGACTCTGATTATTACAGAATTTGACATAAGCTATTAGGCTAGGGAAATGGTTTACCCAATTTTTTAAGTCATCAGCATCAATTATTCCAACATTTGCATCAAGAATTCCATGATCATTAAATGCTTTCTTAGTCGCATTTATACGATCCTTTCTCATTTTGGGAGATAAGCTTTTCTTCATGTACCATATGTAAAAATATCCATCTGTAATTGCCTGTTTTATTGTAGGTTTTATTTCTTTTATATTGTTGTTAATTGTACAGACTACCTCACTGGCACATTTAGCAGGCGCGACATCATATGCTTTTATTTGATAAAAATTTTTATGAAATTTAATAAATTGGTTTACAGGAAAATTATCATCTAGCTCCAGCCTTCCATCTTCCCCACCATCAGCAGTATTTTCTTTACTTGGAATAGATAAGTTGAGTACAAGCTCGCTAAAATTTGATGTTTCAGCATACAATAATTTAGTTATTAATTCTGTAAAATGTGTTTCACTCAATAAAACAATATCTTCTGCAGTAATTTGACTAGCAATGTTCATAATTTTCTCTAATTTAAAACTTAAATATCCAGCTTTGGCAAAGAGCTGACGATTTTAACGGTTTCAAGGTTGACGGTGATAACACGTTGCAATAATTTTAATGGGTGGCGTGAGTGATTCATGGTTTCAATAGCTATTAGCATCATTGGCAACGAAGTAGCAAGCAAAGTTATATTGTTTACTTGCCAGTAGTTAAATTTTGCTAAATCGTCGCGATAATTCGATAATCGCGGTTGGAATGGTCTAGTCATCTTGGATTTTTCAAATAGATAATAATATGCAATTGTATCATATTATCAATTTATAACATTGGCTTATCAAAATGACTTTGATTAGTTGAATATAGTTGTTCTATTCTGCCTTAAGAAGATTAAAGACATAAATTGAAATAATCACCAGCAGCACGCCCAGCCATTGAATCATCCCAAGCATTTCGTTGAAAAAGACTATTCCGTATAATCCGGCAAACACTGGCTGCATTAATAACAGCAGCGACGAAACCTGTAATTTGAGATGTTTGATTGAATTTGCCAGAATAAATTGTCCCAAGACCTGCGAGACAAAGGCTAATCCAAACAACAATAACCAGCCATGAAGTGTACCGACATGAAATGATTCGTGATTAATCAACGAACTTAGCGCCAAAATAATCGCGCAATAAACACTCACCATTACCATATAGCGTGATAGATTGGCTGATTTACCCGCCAAAATTTTGGTTACTACCACAAATCCGGCATAAAACAGTGCGGCAATGAAAGCCAGAATATCCCCAACTACATGAATATTGCCATGAAGATTGGCAAAAACCAGTAAGCAGAGTCCAAATAGTGCCACAATCATCGGCAACAATTTTAGCGGATTAAATTTTTCACCAAAAAAGTAAATACTCACCGGGAAAATCAAAAATGGCGCGAGATTTACAATCAGATTAGCTTCTGCCAAGGTGGTATATTTAAACGAAATATTCCAAAAACAGATATCCAACCCCAGCAATATTCCACCCGCTAATTCCAGTAAGCGAATCGTTAATGGTGATGTACTGATCGTTGGTTTAAGCAGCGGCTTTTTAACCAGAGTGTTTAGCATCATCAACAGCGGAACGGCAAATAAACAGCGATAAAAACCAGTGACCAAAGGACCAACTGGACTCAAGCGGACAAATACTCCGATTGAGCCAAGAGCGGCAATTGCAATTAACATTCCGAGGAGAGCTTTTTTATTGATGATGGGTTACTCCATAAATTTAGTGAGTTAGTTGATGTGTTAGCGTTTAATCCGGGTAACCAGTAGCGCGCCAATGATCATTACCAAGGCGATGATTTCATTCAAGAGAATTTTTTCGCCCATAAATAAAGTACCGATTACAACTCCAACCAGCGGAATCAGATAATTGGTCAGTGATGCAAAAGTAGAGGTCGTGCGCTGAATTAATACCATAAACATAACATAGACAATTCCAGTGCAAAAAGTACCAAGCACGATCATTGCAATAACAGCACTTAATTCTGGGGCTTGCCAATGATTATCAATCAGTGCGACGATTACCAGCGGAATCGCGGCGATGAAAAGAATGTTACGCATTTGTCCAACTGGTGAATGCGGTGGTAGATATTTCATTAAAACCATACTCAGCGAGAAACTGAAGGCGCTCATAATCAGGGCAATTTCACCAATTACGCTAGAGCTGCCGCCACTGGTTTGCGGTAGGCTAAGGACAACGATTCCGCTAAATCCAAGAATAACGCTAAGTATCATTGAAACCCGCAGCCGTTCCTGACCAAAGATTAATGATGCGACCAACAGCGTAAAAATCGGCGCTAATCCCATTAAAATTGCCGCAGTTCCACTGGTTACCATAGTTAATCCCCATGCGGTTAGAAATAATGGAATTACGCTTTCAAATAAGGCAATTAAAAGATATAGATGCCAAACTTTTTTGGGTGCTGCGGTAGTTGCTGGAGCAGGTTTTTTAGTTTTAAATAACATGGTACAAATTGCCAAAGTTGTAGCGCCGATCACGGCACGTAAACAGGCTACGTCCATCGGAGAAAAACTGCGTAACGCGATGTTATTTAAGGCGTATTGCGAGCCCCAAACTATAGCAATTAGTGACAGCAGTAGATAATTTACTGAATTGGTGTTTTTTGACATTAATTACTCCTGATAAAAAAAGCAGCTATCCTAGAGCTGCTTATAATTGATAAAATTTAGGCTTTGGTTGTTTTTATTTTGGTTGCCGTCCGGTAAATGTAACGTAATAGCAAAATTATCACCACTAATGACAGCCCTTGTGCCATCGGTTCAAAGCCATCGCCAACTATCCGTAAAGCGTCGCTGCTTTGTTTGATTACAAATGGAACTGCCAATAACAATCCCATCAATGATTCGCCAGCAATCAAACCACAAATTAAGACATTGGTTTTGTTATCCAATTTTTCAACCGCTTCAGTTCCGTGAATGGCGGTCAATTTACGTTGTCTCCGTTTGATAAAGATGCTTAATAAACCACCAACAAATAATCCAGTTACCAAATCTGGTGGTAAGTATAACCCCATTCCCATCATGATCGCCGGTGTGCGGAATTTGCCGGTTTTTTTACCGATTTGATCAAGGATAAATACTACTGCACCAATCGCGATGCCCAAGCCCATCAAACTCCAGTCCTGTGACCCATGAAGTACGTTTTTGGTAATCATGGCAATTGCCGAAGCCTGTGGTGCACTCAAGGTATTATTCGGATCAATTCCCGGATGCGGAACAATTCCGGCAATCCCGTAGGCGTTAAATACCAAATTAATCAATAACGGCGCGACCAGCATCGCACAAACTACCCCGATAAAGAGCGAAATTTGTTGCTTATAGGGTGTAGCACCAATAATTTGTCCGGATTTAAAATCCTGAATATTTTCATTGGTAATTACTGCTGAAAAGCCGATAAACCCGACTAATAGGATAACTACTGCCATTAGTGAATTCATTTCGGCGCCAATATGGCTCTCGGCAATAAATTTAATCACCAAGCTCAATAAAATTACCGCGATGAAGTACAGTCCGGATAACGGCGAATTAGATGAACCGATCATTCCCACCATATAGCCGGCAACTGCGGCAATAATGAACCCCAGTACCAGCACCAAGATTGCGATGAAAATTGTATAAATCAAGCTCATTGCCGGCGAGCAAACATTTAAACCCGCGATCTTGAAGTACAGGAAAATACCTACTGGGATGATACAGACGATTACCAATGCCAGCATTTTTTTGATATTTAAATCGCGTTCGCTGACATCAACGTCATTGATATTACGCAGGGCGTTAATTGATTCTTTAACCGCGGTGATAATCGAACCGGTCATCATCAGGATCGTTGCCACTCCGCTAAATAAGAACACGCCAATTCCTACCGGACGAACATAGGTTTTCCACACCAAGAAGGCGCTGCCGACCAAATCGCTGCTGTCTTTTAAGCCATGCAAATTGGCAAAGTACGGCAAGAGGATTAACCAGCCGATCAACAAGCCGACGAAACCGACCACTGCGTTACCGCCGATTAAAAATCCGGCACCAATAACCGCTGGCGAAAAACTGGTTCCCAATCCGATAACGCTTTTATTGACTTGTATAAATTTGTAATAGCTGTCGCCAAGAATCTTGAAACCATTTTGGCAGAGGTTAATTAAACCGGCAACCCCAATTGCACCAAGAATGGTTTTAAAGCCGCTCTTGTCTTTGGTATTATTGGTTGCCAAGAGCACTTGTCCAATCGCATTTCCTTCCGGGAACGGCAAATTCGGATCTTTTAACAATACTCTCCGTAATAATACCGAATAAGCAATTCCGATGAATCCGCCACAGATTCCCAGAAACAGCAAATCCAGATAGTGAAAATCCTGCCACACGTGCAAAATTAATAATGCCGGGAAAACGAAGATAATTACCCCTGCCAGCGCTTCACCGGAAGATGCGATAGTTTGTGAGATATTATTTTCAAGAATTGAGTATTTTTTGAACATCCGCAAAATACCCAGCGAAATGATCGATGCTGGAATTGAGGCACTAATAGTTGTACCGATTTTTAATCCCAGATATAAATTGGCACCGCATAAAAGAATCGCCAGAAAAACTCCGATGATTATTGCTTTTAACGTCAGTTCCAGAGAATTTTTTGTAACCTGCATCGGTTAACCCCTAAAAAAATTAAAAACCCCTGCTGCATGTTGGCAACAAGGGTAGTAATTTTAGCAGATTTAGAGCAACCTGTGGTTGCTAATTGCTTGTTTTATCGACTTAATCGTAATTTAACCATAGTTTAAACATGGCTAAATTAGGCATGATCTTCCTGAACTTTGTATTCCATTACTTGGCGCATTGAGCGTGCCAGTGGTTTTACGAATAAGAAAAACACAATTGCTAAAGCAGTGGCACCAATTCCAATTACGGCAAATAATTGTTGGTAACCATGCAAAATATCCAGATTGCTGGTTACTTTGCTTTCATCAACCGCACCAAAACCGGCAGCCATCCCGCCAAATTTCATTCCGATCGCGGTCGTTACAAACCATACCGCTTGAGCAAAACCACCCAATCGTGCCGGCATTAATTTAGAAACCATTGATAAACCAATTGCAGAAATCAGTAATTCGCCAAGTGAATACAAGCCATAACCAAGGAATAACCAAATCATTGAAATAGTCGCATTTTCATCTTTGAGGAAGCAGCTAACCGCCAATAATAAGTATGCCAGACCGCACACCAACATTCCGGTGGCAAATTTGCCGGGGATTGAAATTGGTGAACCTTTGCGCTCGGATTTTACATACAGGCTAGCCAAAATTGGTGATAAAATGAAAATAAACAATGGGTTGTAACTTTGGGTTACTTCTGGTGGAATTGCAATGCCAAAGATGAAGTTACGGACGTTATGTACCGCAAATAAAGTCAAAGAAGTTGACATTTGCATATACATAATCCAGAAGAAAATAGACTGAACTAATAATACAAAGGCAATACTCATTCCTTTTTGTTCTACTGGCTGTAATTTTGCCCGCACAACAAAGAAAATCAATAAAACTACTACCGCAACGCTAAACAATACAGTTTTGCTCATTGCCGGATCGCGGAGTAATAATCCCAAGCCATAGGAAATAACCACGCCAACAATTGCAATTGCGAGCATTACAAAGAATTTGTTACCACCATTCTGACCGGTTTCGTTGTCGGTTTGCTTGAAATATTTAAACAATAGGAAATAAGAAATCAATGCAACCATCATTCCAACCCCGCACATACTGATACCAAAGGCATACGAAGTATATTTGGCAACGATCGGGATGATAATCATACTGAAAAAGCTACCGAAGTTAATTGACATATAGAAGTAGGTAAAGGCTGAATCCATCCGTGGATCAGTCGGTTTAAAACAGCGGCTGACGAAATTACCGGCATTGGTTTTAAAGAAAATATTGCCGACCAATACCATTCCCATCGCCCAGTAGAGCATATGTACGCTGTGGGCAAAGCCAAAGCTGCCGTAACCAACCATTAAAAATACGATTCCGAGGAAGTAGGTTCGGCGTATCCCGAGCACCTTGTCGCCAAGATAGCCGCCAATTACCAATAGTGCGTAGAGTAATGCAGAGAATGAACTGAATAGATCAGTAGCTTGTTTTTCTTGTAAGCCAAAGCGTTGAATGAAAAATAATACTGCTACCGCTTGTAAGCCGTAAAAGGCAAAACGTTCCCAAAATTCAATAAATAATACCGCATAGAAGGTTTTTGGCATGTGCCAAAAGCCGTCTTTTTGTTGAGTTACACCGTCAGTCATTAAGAATACCCCTCTAAAATGTGCACAATTATTTTTTAATTTTACACAATTATTCGAAAACTTTATTTGCATATCATAAATTATGGATAAGTAGAACCCACTTGTTTTAATAAAAATTTATGAAAAATCCGAATATTGTAGCACAGAATGATACTATTTTAGCGCTAACATATGCTGCAATGCAACATTTTAGAGCGCATTTACCAAGCCAAATGTCGGCGATAAATCATGAGCGATGCCAGTGCAAATCGCCGTTCAAAGCGCATAACTGAGATCGTAGTCGCTAAAGCCCAACCACTCATCTTGTTCAAGAGCTTTGGAGAATCCGGCAACTTTGAAATTGATGCCCATTTCATTAGGGGAAATCAGGCGATTGATTTGATTGGACAATTGCAGATATTGTGCTGCGCTTAACTCGTTGTGCAATTGATCCATTAGTGCCGTTAGTCCGCAGTTAACCAGAAACCCGGCCTGATTGGTGTAACCGATAAAATCGCAGTCGCATTTAATCGCGGCGGTGGCGATAGCGCTCCAATTAACGCTGGTGGTAATATCAATCAAACCGGGGTTAACCAATACGCCATCCAAGACTTGCTGGCGGTAAAATCCGCGCAAAGTTCCGCTGGTTTTACTTGGTTGATAATATTCATTAGCTCCGTAGCCATAATCAATGAATAAAATTGCGCCGTGCCGTAGCATTTTGGCGACTGACTCCATGAATAAAACTGCCGGAAGATGGATTTCGGTTTGGTAGTTGGAATAATTCAAATTGAGGTTTTGGGCATATTCCAAACTAGATGGACTAAGTTGGTAATCCCGATAGACAAAACTATTGTCGGTATACGCAACGCCAACTCCATTGATTTGGGCTGGGTTAATTTTGATTAGTTCACAGGGGATCGCATCGAGAACCTCATTGGCCAAAATAATTCCGTCAAATTGGTCCGGTAGCGCGGTTAGCCAGCGCACTTTATCCAGATGTTGCGGAACTTTTTCCTGTAAGGTTTCACGTTGCCACTGCTGTAAGTCGGCGCTTAATTCGACAATCCAATAGCATTCAAGATTGTCACCCATTGATGCCAGAATATCTGCCGCCAGTTTACCGTTACCGGCCCCAAACTCCAGCAACCGTGGTTGGCAGCCAAAGGCAATCAGTTCCTGCAATTGGCGCGCTAACAGATGCCCAAATAGGTTGGAAATCATTGGTGCAGTTACAAAATCACCTTTGGCACCAAATTTAAACAAAGGGTTGCTATAATAACCCAAACCCGGATAGTAAAGCGCCAGTTCCATATAGCGGTTAAACGGAATTACCCCACCGGCGGCGGCAATTTCCTCACGGATAATGGTTTGTAACCGTCCAGTTAGCTGTTGCTCTTCGGGAGTTAATTTAAATAATTGATCATCACTCATCTTTAGTACTTTTTGCTAATTTTGTAGCGTAACGAGTCTTGAATTCATCCAGTGGAATTGCTTGTTGCCAGTTTACCCACCAATCTTCAGTATATAATTTTGCCAATTCCGGATTATCACGTAAAACCAAAAGGTTTTCGGCATTCTTGGTTTCGGCAGCTTTGGTAAAGTTGAATGAGCCGGTAATAACGGTTTTGCCATCAATAATCATGACTTTATCGTGATAAATAGCGTGTTTAATATCAATCCGCAGGCTGAAGCCCTGATTACTGAAAAACGTGCTTGAGGAGTATTTCTGGCTAACCTGACTTTTATCAAGAATAATATTAACTTCGACCCCGCGTTTTTTGGCCGCCAATAACGCTTCAGCAATATCTTTGGAAGTGAAACTATATGCCGAAACCAGAATGGTTTTTTGGGCTTCGGATAACGCTTTTACCACCGTAGTGGTGACACCATTATTCGGGCTGAAGGCTACTTCAATGGTTCCGGTTGCTGGAACCAGCGTAGGTGGTGGCGAACTTGGTGTTAAACCAAAAATTTTTTCCAGTTGGAATAACACATCGTTGCCGGCAAAAACTCCACCAACCGCTAAAAAGGCTGCCGCCAATAAGGCGACATATTTTTTTCTTAATTTCATTTATATACTCGCAAATGGGTATTGATGCGAAAGCTATTTACCCGATAAACCGCTAATCCAAAGATGATCCCCAGCATGCTGGAAATGGTGACATCACTTAGCCAATGATTGATGGTATAGACTCGCGAGAATGCGACCATCAGCCACCACCACAGTAAAATTCCGCGCAGCCATTTATTGCGATAGGCCATGAAAAACGGCAGGATTGCCGCAGCCGTCGAAATGGTATGTCCTGAGGGCATGCTGTTGTAAGCATACATTAAGTCATCAAAATGCTGGGCACCGCTTTTGAAAAATTCAAAGAAATTCCATTGATCCAGCCCAATCGACGGTCGCTGGCGGTTAAAAACAAATTTGAAAACCCCGTTGGCAAGCCCGCCGTAAATTGAGGACATCAGACTGATTTTACTGACCTCTGTCAGTTTTTGTTTGCCATAATAACTGCTTATCATCATCAAAGTAAACAAGGCTCCGGCAACCGTTCCGCCCTCTGCGCAGGAACAAATAAAGTCCCAGAAAGTATAGCTATGAGTTAGTGGCTCAAGATATTTAACCAATAAGGTAAACGGTAAATCAACCCAGGTAATCAAGCCTAGTACAATGATGATAGTTGCAGCAATGTATTGCCAGCGCCGTTTGCAAATAGCAATGATTTCACGAAAAACACCTGACCAGTAACCCTGACGCAGCAAGGCAATTAAAATCGGTGCGGCAACCAGAATATACAAAGCCCCCATCACAGTCAGAAATGGAGGCATATGATAGTTGAAAAATCCCATGCGCCTAACCGATAAACTGTTTGACGACGGTTACGATTTGATCTTGGGTCGCATGATCCAGATACGGATGCATCGGTAAGCTGATCACTCGCGCCGCAATCTTATCCGAAATGCTTAAATCTTGACCGCGATACATTCCGGCAAATACCGGTTGTTTATGTAGCGGAATCGGATAATGAACGGCGGTTGGAATATCGTTGGCATTCAGGTGCTTGATTAAACCATCGCGGTCTTTTACTACCAGAGTATATTGGGCATACGGCGAAGTATTACCTTCGGCAATAAACGGAGTAATGCAGTCACTGCCGGCAAATAATTCATCATAGCGTTTGGCAACTTGTTCGCGCAAGCGCACTTCTTCAGGAAATATCCGCATTTTTGCCAGCAACACTCCGGCTTGCAGGGTATCCAAGCGCCCATTTAAGCCCAATACCGCATGGTGGTAGCGTTTGTCCTGTCCATGCACGCGAATCCAGCGCAGTTTTTGCGCCAGCTCGTCATTATTGGTAAATATCGCACCGCCATCACCATAGCAGCCCAACGGTTTGGATGGGAAGAAACTGGTGGTGGCAATGGTGGTTAAATTGCCGGATTTCCGCCCTTTGTAAGTGGCGCCGAAACTTTGCGCGGCATCTTCAATTACCGGTAGATTGTGTTTGGCAGCAATTGCATTGATAGCATCAAAATCGGCACATTGTCCATAGAGACTTACTGGAATAATGGCTTTGGTTTTCGGGGTAATCAATGCTTCAATTTTATTTGGATCCAGATTATAGGTTTTTTCATCGATGTCGGCAAATACCGGAATAGCGCCCAGCAGCGCAACCATT
>CAZATM010000147.1:0-53046 GCA_964488065.1 uncultured Neisseria sp. | reverse complement strand
TTAGAGTTCGAATTGCAACACTAAATCGCATATCATTATTCGGTAAGATATAGCCAATCGCACCACAATAGACACCGCGGGAATAGCCTTCAATTTGTTCGATTAGTTGCAGAGTGCTTAATTTGGGTGCGCCGGTAATTGAACCGCAGGGAAATAAGCCGCGAATTATGGTTGCTAAATTCGTCTGAGCATCCAGTTTGGCGTTGATGGTGCTGGTCATTTGAAATAAACTGGCATATTGTTCAATCTCAAATAGTGCGGCTACTTCGACCGAACCGGTTTTACCAAATTTAGCCAAATCATTGCGCAATAAATCCACGATAATCAAATTTTCCGCGCGATTTTTGGGGTCTTGTGCCAGTCGACGGCTTAACTGCTGATCTTGTTCTGGCGTAGCGCCACGGGGCATGGTGCCTTTCATCGGACGAACTTCAATTAAGTCCGCGGATTTTTTAAAGAATAATTCCGGCGAAATAGAGATTATACTTTGCGGCATAAATGGTAAATAACTGGCATAGGCCACCGGATGGCTGCGACTTAGGGTGTAATACAGCAAATCTAAATCGGCAATGGTACTGTGTATTGCCAGCGGTAAAGTTAAATTCAGCTGATAGGTATTGCCGCGGATTAATTGTTGCCTAACAGCAGTAAATTTTTCCAGATATTCGCAATAGTTGTTAGCTAATTCCAGATGGTCAAATAAAGTGCTAGGCGGGCTTGCTGTGTTGGTAAATTGCGGCAGGATTTCGGCAAGATCGCGGCTGGCAAATTGCCGTGCCTGATGAAAAGCCCTAAAATGAAGTAACGGACGTTCTTCATCATGCGGCAAATTTAATTGCGGATAAATAGCATTAACCGCTTCATATGCCAGATATCCCGCCAAATAAAAACCTTGCTGGCGGAGTTGGTCAATCTTTGCAAGTGCCGGAAGTACGTCATGAGCTTCCCATGCCACAATTTCATGTTGGCTATCACTAAATAAATAGCTATTGGTTTCTTCTGGATTAAGGCAATCTTCAAAAAGGGCAAAATTCATCGGGTACTTCTGGCAAAATTAGGTTACAGGCTTTAAGAACGATAGTATATAATAAGCTAAAATATTCAGTTCAATTAGCAATAATTTTTTAGGTATGATATTTGATTTTTCGACGTGGCTGTCCGAGTCAAGAATCATTCATTGTCATGCGAGTAACTGGTATTGAAAGTTTTATGATATAATTTTGAACATCATTATAATAATTAAGGAATTGGAGCAAAGTTGTGAGAAAATATTTTTTATACTGCGCAGTTACCGTGGTAATTGTTGGTTGTGCGATGTTTGGGAATAATCCGTCTCAAGGTTCTGCAACATATTTAAATAGTGCGCAATTAAATCTCAAAAATCGGCATTATCAACAGGCCTTGGAATCTGCAACAATGGCAGTTAATAGTGATAGCCGCAATTATCTGGGATACTATTTGCAGGCGCAGGCTTACCAAAATTTACATCAGGAAAGTCCGGCTAATCTGAGTTATCAAAAAGCTCTTGATTTGAATAAACATGACATTAATTTGCTGACTGATTATGCCACTTTCTTGTGCGCGAAACAAAATTATCCACAAGCGGCTACGTTATATGACAGCGCCGTACAAAACGCCATGCAGAATAATACTCCGGCTACTTCAATTTATATTAATCGGGGTGATTGTTTTGCTAATCAGAACCGTCTCGATGATGCTATTGATAATTATTCCAAAGCATTACAGGATGAAAGTGCGCCGTTAACCGGTTATCTTGGTATTGCCAATGCCTATGTACTGCAACGTAATTATGCAACCGCATACTATTATATGTCGTTATATCATGGCGGTGATAATGTTGCTTCGTTGGAAATGAAAATTATGACATTAAGTGCGTTACTGAAGAATTCTACCAATATGAAAGATAGTCAAAAGCTTAAAACAACTCTTATGACTTATCAGAAACAATTGCAACAATTATCTCCGGCTGAGCAAGAGTCAGACGTGTTAACACCACTTAACGAGGTTGCAGTTGCCGCACCACCTGAGTTAGCTTCAAGCAATACTACTAAAAAAGTTGTCACACTTAACAGTCCCGCACCTGAAACTAAGCCGCAACATGTTGCTCAAGTTAGTAATAAGGGCAATGCCAGCTATCCAGACTTAGCACCACGGATAAGGACCACTAGCAATGGACGGCATTATGTTATCGTTGAAGCTGGCGATACCTTATACAATCTTGCCGTGCGGAGTAATACTACGCCAGCAAAATTAATGCAAATTAACAATATTAAACAAAAAGATATCCAAATTGGACGACGGGTTTATCTTGACTGATGATGATTAATTGGAAATAGTGCTAAAAGTGGCTGCGGGAGTGCAGCCACTTTTAGTTTAAAAACATTTATTAACATAACGGGCAGCAAGTAATTCACCAGTACCTTTATTGGATTCAAAAAAATCAACGTATTCATCTGGTGTGGTGCCGTATTGCGGGTTATATTCAAATAAAGCATAAGCAACGTCATAACCACCGCCGACTGCCGGAAGAATAATAGTTTTTTGGAATGTGGTTGCGTTTTGACCGATATATTCCTTATCCCACCATTCTTGCTGATTTTTGCACCAGGTTTTTAAGTAGATATGTTCACTATCCGAGCCATTTACATCATTGGTTATTTGCAATGCCCGGGTTCCTTGTGGGTAATCAACATATAATTTTTGGTTAGCTGCGGTGCGTCCATAATTGGAGGTATGTCCACCAGTTTGTCCAATGGTCGTGTAGGCGTTGATATAATTACCGGCTCCATCACCCGGACCGCAATTTCCGCCAGTTTTATAATAGCCCCAGCCATATTCACCCCACCAGCCGCAATTATCCCAGCGGTCGGTTCCGATTTCATAGCCAATGCCTGACCAAAAGCTCGTGCTGCTGCGATTGCTAATGCTGTTATAAAAAGTTCCCGAGATGGCAAGACAATTAATTGCGATGAATGAAGAACTTAACAATAGCAGTAATTTACTGAAATTTTTCATGATAGTAATCCTTTATGATGAAAATTCTGCTGCCAAATTTAACTTTAAAATCTGGCAGCAACAAATATTATTGTTGTGGCAAAATAAGATCCGGTTTACGATTTAAAAAATTGTAATTGCTGGTATTTTTTAATTGCAGTAATTGCTGGCTTGGTAATGTCCGGCTTACTGATTTGGCAACTGTTTGTAGCCCATTTTGTGTTCCGGTTGGGTAAATGCAGGTCAGATTTCCGCTGGCACTGTCATTAACAAAATAAACCGAATGAGAAACGGTGCGATAAGTTTTACCGCCGGTTGAGAGTACCTGTGGTTTTACATCCAGATAGATTGTGCCGCTTTTTGCCATCTCAAAATATTGATCAGCAGTGGTACCGGTATAATAAATATCATTGAGTCCGGCTTTACCAACTGCTGAAATTTTATTAGCAGTATCATTCAACCGAAATACCACCGGAAACGAACTGGTTAATTTTAGTGGTAATTTACCCTTGTAGAAAAAGTCACTGTTGCCAACGGTTGACACCACAATTGCATGCTTGCCGGGTGGTACTTTGATTGAGGCATTACCCATGTTAAAGGTCTCGGTTTTGCTGTTATTCCAGTTTTGTGAGCTGGATATTTCGAATTTAGTGGTTTGAGTAACTTCACCACTAAATCCCAAAATGTTTGCACCAGCTTTAGCCGCAACGTCAAAACCAAATTTTTCGCCCAAGCCCCACGAAAACCCTTCGGTACTGGAAGAACTGATTGAGGCGGTACTGAAAGTTTGATCGACATTAGTGTTATTGCAAAATTCGGTCAAGATGATGGTATCGGCACGGTTACCCAGGTTTCTGGAAATTACCGGTTGAACCTGATAATTGGGATCATTAACGTCGTAGTCAAGATTGGTTTTAAAGAGTGAACTGATTTTACTGAAAGTATCACCGGACAATGATTCCACTTGCAAAGTAGTAAAATTATTGTTAGCAAAAAATCCTTTTACCGAAGGATATTCACTAACCGCGTTATTGCTATAACGTAACGGAGTCCAACTACTACTTTTAACGGCTTGTAAAATTGAGCTCTTAAACGCATTTACCAGTGCATTATTAAAGTCATAAATATTCTGCTGGTTAATTGCAACATTGCTATAGGATAGTTCGTTTGATTTTATTTTATCGATTTGAGCATAAACTTTATAAGTTGTTAAGCTACCGATTTCCTTATTGAAAATTAATACTTGATTGGTGTTGTCAAATACAATCGGCATGGTTGGCGAAAATGGAGTTACCTGACCATTGACCGCGGTTTGTAATGGAATATTTTTGGTGATATTTACTTTGGAATTATCTTGCAGTACTAAATTAACCTGATATTTAACTTCATTGCCGACAAAATATATATCTTTTTTTTCGGCAATTAATTCCAATCCCTTAATTGGCGATAGCGACACGCTGATCATTACCGGCGTAATCGGTAGTAGTGGATTTGGCAGATAACTGACTTTGATTTGATTTTGTCCTTCCTTAGCGCTAATTTGCTGGAAACTACACCCGTTTTGATTGAGGTTGTCGGCACGGGATTGCATATCACAGCTTAATTGCTCTGGCGGTATAGTAACTAGCGTTCCGTCTGAATAGACCGCAGTTGCGCTAATCGTCGCCAGTGAATTGATATAGGGCGTAAGGGTGAAATTATTGTTATTGAGGTTAATCGCAACCATTTGTGCTGCAGTAACTTCGCCATCAAAGATGCTATGAGCGCCATCCAGTTCGACCTGAATCTCATAGCTGCCGCTATTGGTTGCCGTGATTAGCCCAGATTCGCTGATAGTTATGCCGCCATAAATTACGCTATATTTGGCAAGATTGGTTACATTGGCAACCGAACCATCAGCATAATTGGCACGTAATAACAATTGCGATGAGGCACCCTTGGCAATTTTACTCTCACCATAAATATCCAGCGAGTTTATTAGGACGCGGTCAACCGTTACCTCTTTGGCAAAAACACTATTTGAGCCCAAAGTTGCCGAGATCGTTGCGCTACCTTTGGCAATCCCACTTAATTGGGCGTTATTGATTTTAATTATTGACTGGTCTGATGACTGCCATTGTGCTGAACTGGTGACATCGACACGGGTACCATTTGAGCAACTGGCGTACATTGCCAGCTGCACGCTGCCGCCGACTGGTAATGAGCGCAAATTGGCTGGTTCGACAGTAGTACTGATTAAATTAGCTCCGGAACCACAATATGATTTTACTACCGCAATCGGTTTGCTCAGCCGTTGGCCCTGATAGGTATAATTTATAGTGGTATTACCAATGGCTTTTGCGGTGGTTTTACCTTTATCACTTTGATTGTTTATCTCGAGGATATTGTAATTACTACTACTCCAGTTGCCGTCATAAGAGACATCGACGCTATCGCCATTTTTGCAAATTAGCGCAGCCTGATAACTAACGCTATCGCCAACCTCGATGGTCTCTGGTCCGGTGAGTTCAAATTTTTCAGCATCGGCAAGGGTGCAACCCGACCAGCCCAGTTGGTGGGCAATATTGTTAAGGGTTTTATTGGGACTGCTGTTACCGCCGACACAGGCACAGAGTAATCCACTTAAGCAGATTACTGTGTAGGTTGGTATTCTCCATTTTTTCATGATCTAGTTCCTTATAAAAAGGCTATCGGTAATGGTGTGTATTGATCGCCATTACTATTAATGAATATAGTTTTAGGTTTGTGAAATTAATTGTTGATGTTACGCCGCGATAGTTATTTGGCAATTCTTTTAACCGTAGAAGAAAGGATTGCGTCAAACATCGCTTTATTGACATCAGTCAAATAAATAATAAAGCGCGATGGCTATGATTACGGCATGTTTTCCAAGGCTTTGATTACATCTTGATGGGAAGTTTGGTAACTGAGATTTACTGCCTGCGGTTTATTTGAAATGGTGTTTATTGGGTGGTCAAATACCATAGTCAGTGGTTGATATGCTATTAATAAGATACCGACTGAAAGTGAATTAAATGTGACTCCCGGTGCGCCGTCAGATAAAGCCATTAAATAATGGATGATGACTGGGAGCGCTAAATTTAGATGTCCGGCTAATGAGTGGAGTAGATAGAGCAGAAGGTAAAATAAATCGGCTTTACCATCAACTGCAATATCAATAAACAAACAACTAATGATAAATACGACTATTTGGGCTATTTTTAGGTGGCAATTATTTTGCCGGTTGATATTCACTTTCTTGGTTCTTCATAAGGTTAAGACAACCACGCGCTGAAAAATTGGTGGTGACAGAGGATATTATATTTTAATGGTTGAATAAAAATTGTCCCATAATGGGACAATTTTTAAAATCAAGATTTAGATAAATTAAATCACTCGGTAAACTACTATACGACTGATTTAGTCACTGTCGTGATTGAGCTAACTGCCGTATTTACATAATTATCGGTCATGTAATATTGCCCATTGTCTCCTGAATTGCCCCAAGAATTACGGATGGTAAAGATTAGTTGACCGCTGGTTGATTTAGAATATCCAACTACCCACACCTCATGTCCGCCAAGCACACAACCGCTGGGATTTGTCCACGCGTTATAATTGGACGCTGATGCCGATGAAACTTTATTAACACTGGAAGTTGCGGCATTATACAAATATTCCGCAGAGCCAAGAGTGCTTCCCTGCCCATTCAGACATGCCGAGCTATTTGCCGCTTCACTGGAATCATAGACATCAAAACCGATCAGGACAATATTGCCATTGTCTAATGCGCTTTTAATGATTGAAGCATTATTGGTACTATAATCGGATGCCAACTGGCTCCACGCGTTGCTGACATTACTAAATGCCGTACCATTACTGGTTGCTGCCAGCTGCTCAAATTTTGACAATTGAGTGTTAAATCCAGAGAGCTTGGTCAATTGCGAAATGGTTAGATCGCCAGTATCACCAGAATTTTGATAGGCAGTTGACAGAGCATTGTAAGTCGATACCGTATCATTATAGTTATGATAGTAAGCTAGATTGGGCATTCTACCTAGTAAAGTCGAGGCATCCGGCAAACCATCCCAACCGGTACTGGAGATGTCAGTTGGATACATTTCATAGCCTTCATCAAGTATATCCAATGGCGAAATATCGGTAGTACTGACATAATTACTATCAATATAACTAACACCGGCAACGGTTGAAAATGTTACACATGAACCAAAGTACTGCTGATTTAATGGAATCAGTTTGGCACTGCTATTGCTATAAAAATTAACCGGGAAGCCGCTAACTCCGTTGGCTATGGCATAGCTGGTTGCTGGCGCCGCGGTTGCCGATAGCAACTGGGCGTTTTGCAGCGTAAACAATTGAGCTTTTTGCAGATGCTCAGGGCTTAAGTGGGTCAGGCGAATTTTTTGTACCTGAATTGTGTCACTGCTTTCGTTTTTTACATACACATCATAACCTGCTCCTTGTTGTGTGGATGGATTGGTGCTGCTACTACTGCCGGGAGCTCCACTATTGCAGGCAACCATGGTTATTCCAGTAGAAACGACAAAAAGGGTTTGTAATAAATTTTTTTTCATAATAAATCTCCAAATATATGGGGTAATAACATTACATTATGCAGCCTAAAATAATTTTCCATTATTTAAAAGACTGAATATTTTTAAAATATAAAAATCAGAAGTCAAATACTAGTGGAGATTTTTGAATTATGGGACGGCGATTACGGCGCTATTAATGGTGCGCGCCGCTTTATGAAATGCAATAATGAATTGTGATTTATAGCGTACCGGAAATTGCGCTAAGATGAGTGCAAGATATATTGATAATTGATAGGCAAAAGCGGCTAAAATTAGATTATAACGGTGGATATATTCGAGAATGTCAGTTGGGATAGTTATGATAAATAATAAAGCTTCGCTGGTTTCAATATAATTGCTCTTCCAGATGAACGCAAACAGCCGAAAATTATGCTCATCCGTTTGCAGCAGCTCAGCACCGTCAAACCAGTCTACTAATAAAGTGATCAAGTCTTGAATGAAACAGAACGACCCATCGGTAAGCATTTGTAGTAAAAGTACTAATAACATTACCGATATTAAGCCGTACTGTAGCCGTAGTCGCAGTCGAGCTATATTCTCCGCAGTTTTCATGATATTATTCCAGTTAATGATTTTTATTATTGGATAATTAAAAATCATTATTATTTTTATTGTTATTGTATAGCGTGATTCTACTCTTACTATTTATTAATGTCAAGATAAATCATTACAAAAGATGTGAAATTTATTTACTAGTTGAGCCAGTGTTACATTATGCAACGCTGGCTTAAGTCTTTGAATTGAAGTAGGAAGACTTTGCTAATTAGTCGACACTAAAAAACATGTATCAAATTGTTTTTATTAAATATAACATCAATTCAAAGAGAGCAAATCTACCAAAAATGCTAAAATAACGCTCTAAACCTTGTAGATATGGAGTCTAAATCAAGCATGAAACCGGCAAAAGAAGCAAAGAATACCAACAGGATTTATTAGAAACCCAGCTGGTTGATTTAATCAATATGAATCATGCGCTGGTTCAATTAGCAGATAAATTTAACTGGCTACGAATTGATGAATTATGTGCCGCAAAATTCTGCAAGGATAATGGACGTCGGGGGTTATCCAGCCGGTCGGAGGTAGGTCTGCGGCTAAAACAAATGAACGGATTATCAGATGATGAAGTTTATAGCAAAATCATAGAAAACCCCTACTGCCGATAAGTCAGCCAGATTGGCAAAAAATTCATGACGCCCTTGGAGACTTGTGTGCTAAAATATTGCCTCATGGCGATGGGGTTCGCCTATTTTAACTGCAAAATGCTGATGACTCCTACTAATTACATAATTAACATTTCATTGTAAACAAATTTTGTTTATTGGATTGTTGTATTTAATTAAACTAATAGGTGTCAGCATGTTTAAATTCACATATATAAAACTAAAACACATCAAATACTGCTTCACGTTTTTTTTAATAATTTTTTTATTATCATCATGTAATGCTGGTGCTGGAAATAATACGTCACCCGGCGAAAAAAATTTGGCAAAATCTAACCAGCTATCTTTATCGTCATCTGGGTATATAACAGAAGCTAATAATTTAGCCTCTTATTATGGCAACAACGAATTAAAATTATTCTTTTCTGAGTTAGCTCCATTTATTTCAAGCGATGGAACAGCGAGTCAACTCAAAGCTATTAATGACAGCTTAAACAAAATACAAAATCAATTAAATACGATGCAAGTAAGTATGGATAACATTCAGAAAATTGTAATGGCTATTTCTGAACAACAACTTGAAACAACGTTTAACACAATTGATACTCAAATACAGGCTATTACAAGCATAAATAATCAATATAAGAATGTACTTAATGATCTTGATATCGATGCATATATGAAGTTAGGAGAATCTGGCAGCGTGGTTATACATTCTGCTCTGCAAGATGTTCGCAATCTCTATGTATCTAGTACAGCATTAAGCGAGAGCAGTATCGGTAGCCTACTACATCAAGTGGCTCAAAATCTGAATCAGCAAATAAATTCAACGCCAATGAACACTGATATTATTGATAGGGCGCGGAAAAACAATATGATTCTTTTAGGACTTGGAGAGCAAATATTAGTAACCTTAGAAACCGCGAGATCTTTAGAGCTTGCAACGTTATATTATAACCACCATTATGCAAAAGATGGCGAATTATTAATATTAGGTGAGAGCCTCGGTTGTATGGGCTCTCGCTACGACTCTGAAGACAGCTATAAATCTTGCGTTAATAAGATCAATACTATTTTTGATCAGCGAGAGAAAAATGTTGCAGCGTTTATTAATCAACAACAAGAAACATTTGACTCTTTAAGTATAAGCTCTAGTATAGTTAAACTTCCCCGTGGCTCTTGGAGTAACTCCTGTTCAAAAGACATAAATAATACTCAAGACTTCTATTTTGATGGAGTTGTTTTACAAGATTCTTGTTATCTTTCTGATGGAAAGAGAACGTTTACAATGCCAATACCAGTTGGAATTTGTCAAAATAATATTGTTGAAAACCATAATGGATATCTCAGTTGTCAAAATTATAACGATATTACTAATATAAGTGGTGATTTTAAAATTGCAAAGGATGAAGATGATTGGCATATTTTTCTTAAAGAAAATGAAACACCAATAACCAATGACGCCATCTCTTTGATCACAACAGGATTGTTTGAAGAAGATTTAAATGGACAAAAGACTTTTGCTCGCAATCCCCATGAGAAATTCGGTGGTAGAAGCGTTATATTTGATGCCAAAACAACTCGTTATTTTTACATTCGTTACACACCTGATAGTGCCATTGGGGGGACTTATGTAACAGTCGGTTGCATTCAAGGAGATCCTTTTTGCTCTGTTCTTCCAGGTAGCAATGAATACGCACAAATTAAATTTAATCAAATATTAAATACACAATCTTCAAATGTTTCTTATCGGATTGATGGTGGCGGCGGACCTCAGGAGCATCAAGTTGGAATATTGCATAGAGTTTGTCGATGCTAAAAGAGCTCATTTCAAACCCAACCATAATTATCCGGTTGGGTTTTTGTTTGCAAATGGGCATAAAATAGCCAGCCAATTATTAGATAAAAAATAACCCGGAACTTCTAAATCAACCGTACCACTATCGGTTAAGAGTTTCTTTTTGCTGGTGCCATTCCGCGAATTGGAAGATGGTGCTCGCTCGTACTTATCATAACCTAAGTGATCCAGCGTTTGGATATATTTTAGATTGCCAAATACAATGTCTTAAACGCAGCGGTATCATTAGGAAATGACAGGAGTATTAACTTTTTTATTTGAATTTTTTCACTGCTTAAATTCTACCTTCAAATTTTATCAAAAAATAAGCTATGACCTGATTCCAATTTTGGAGCGGCATAATCCATTCTCTGGTAATATAATCGCAATCGGGTACTAGTTGGAAGTGGGTGTATTTTCGTGCCATGGTATCAACCTCTATCTACATTATTACAGTTGGTAGATTTATTTTTTAAAATTGATGTTATATTTTAATTAAAACAGTTTGATATCTTCTTGGTGTCGACGAATTATTTCAAATGTCCCTTTAAGGGACAATGTTTATTTGACTGGTTAGTTATAATCCTGTCCGGAGCAGAAAATTACTCATTGTGTTTAATTTCTGCGAATGTATTTTTAACCGTCATTTTTACCAAGTAGATTTGACACATTAACATAGGATTATTATGAAAATTAAAACAATTATTTTTTCTACAGTTGGCATTGCTCTTCTAACAAACAATGTCTTTGCCGCAGATTATACCTGTAAGGGATTTTTCGAAGATCGAACTTCTAATCCAAATCTAACTCAATCCTATATTGCTGATTCAAAAACGGGAGATATCACCTCAGTTACTCTTAATGAACAAGGAACAACCTTTCATCATGTTATCCCGGTAAAAGCATTTATTGGTATTGTGAATCAAATAATGCAACAGAATAACAATAAGGATGCTTCACTTATTGCTGAAGCATTAATTAATCAAATTAGTTACGGCACTTTTAAAGGCTCATATAATCAAGAGGCAACTAAAACAGGAGCTGTTAATTTTTTAAAATATTTTACTGCTGCGGGAGTTAATGGAAATCATCTTAAAATAAATACATTGTCACCAAATCTATGTACGGGGGCACCTTTCATCGCAAATCATGGTGATTTAGTCAATGGATATAGTTTCGCATTAGATTATATTGGTTATAATCCAGCAAATGGTTTTAATGGACCTTCGGGTGATAATCGAGAGTGGGATCCGGGAGAAGGTTTTGATAGTTGGGGACAATATTTTATGAGTAAAGATCAATTTAAACAATTGGAAACGATTTTTAAATCACCTGATGCAAAAGCTCTAGCAATGTTAATGAATAGCAATAAGCAGGTTACATTAATGACTGCTGGTACTAATTCAAATTGGATAATGAATACTAGGACAAAGAAATATAGACCGCGAGCATTGCCAACATCTTTCTCTAATATTCTTCCGTGGAAGTAAATAATCGGTACTAAAAAAGTTACCTTACGCCCAACCATAATTATTTGGTTGGGCTTTTGTTTCCAAATGTGCATAAAATAGCCAAGCAATTATCAGATAAAAAATAACCTGGAGGATCTTTTTCAGGTTATACGCAACTGCCGATAGCGTTGCATTTAATTTATCCAGTGAATGTTTATCATCGGGTCAGGATGTTGATGTATATAATAAGCGGGGGAGTCCCCGCTTATTATATACAGATAGATTAATTAATTTGAGAATGGATAAATTGGGAAGAGTGGTTGTTTTTGAGGTGTTTTAGGCAGCTCATCAACTAAGACATTCATAACGTTATTATTTACTGGGGTTATAACTAGATTATAACTAACCAGTGAACCGTTAAGATTATTCTTGCAAGATTTATCGTTTCCGCATTGCTTGTTATGATCCCAATAAGAAGAACCTAAGCCAAGTCCGTATCCAGCACCAATTAATAGCGTTGTTGTTGGAAAAATCTCTGCGACATAAGAAGACAGTGATGGGTAAGGATACCCATAACGATTCTTCGGGTCGCTAAATACATTAGAATTACTAGTAAAATAGCTATCGGTTAAAATCACATCGCTGCCAGATGACGGTAAATAATGAGAATATTTATTAAATATCGCTAATGATTGTAAACCAGAAGAATATGTGCTTTGGTAAACAACATCATCTTGTGGCGAAGATGAGTCATTATCTGGGGCAAAAATACGCGCAGGTAAGCCACTCAAGAAGATTTTATTTACAGCATGTAGTGGTGAATTACCATTATAAAACCCCCAGCGAACTTCTTGGATTTTACCACCATTATCAGGTGTTAATTGAAATGCTGGAAAAAGTTTTTCATCTTCTGGGGAGAAAGATGGATTGATATTCTTACTTAAATCTATAGAATATGTATCCGAGTTTTGGGTGATTCTATTATAATTATCATTATCACCCATGCTCCAAATATGTCCAGAGCTGTCAATAATACTCAACCGTACAATTTTGCTGCCTTCAATCCGGGTAAAACTGGTGACTAACGGCACAACGCCCAGTAGCCGTGTCACCCTATTATTTTCTGGGATATTTTCAAGAAGTGACATTGGTACTGGTAATCCATTGGAAACCATCTTATTCTTGAAACTACTGTCTTCGTAATACGGTAAAGTACCACTGTTATACAAAAAGAGTCGGTTAAGTTTATTCTCGGTTCCAAATGTCTTATGATAATAGTTTGAAACTAACTCCAAAGCCAGCGCCAACGGACTTTTTTCTTTTGTCGTTTTTAGTACTTCTGGGGTGGGCAAAGATTCAATTTTTGTCGAATCTATCATCCAGCCAAAGCCCGGCAATGGTTGTGGAAATGTTGGATTTATTCCGGCAAGACTACCAAATCGGCTAATTATACCGTTAGTCATCAATGCTTGAACAGCCAACCCCCACTGACTACTGAACATTGGCGACTTAGTAATTAATCCATCAATCCGCTTGCTAAGACTTGCCATATCGTCAACATTATCCATATTGTACGATTTCTCCAATTTACCTTCTTTATTCAAAACATTCACCATATGGCTGGTTCCTGCTGAATCAATGGCCCGTTTAATATTATCCAACTCTGCTTTATAGACAACAACCTCGTTTGCATACAAAGTTGCCAAGATTGGGTCATAATGTTTGGCAAACTGTAGATAGCCAAATGCGAGATAATATGGCTTAATTGATTCTTTAAGTGCATTTTCAGCTTGTTCAGAAAGATCTTTCACGGTATATTTATTTAGCAACTCAGGAAAAATATTGCTCCATGCTACCAGATTAAAGTCAGTGATAATCCGGTCCTTATAAATTGCTTCCTCTGCTGTGATATCAGAATCGGATAAAGTAACGCTTAACCGTGAACTATGGTTTTTTTTGCCCGCTAATAATGGTGGTCTGTTTTTATGAGTAACTAATTTATTTCCTGCTAGTAATTGTTTGGAATTAAATTGGTTTTCATATTCAGTTGTCCATTCTTTCAATTTTTCACTGTGATTTGACAAGATGGTTTTATACCACATCTCATAGCTACAATTATCGCCAGCCGGACAATATGTTGAACGAGTATCGGTATAATATTTTTTCTCTAAATAGGCTGCGACTGTCGGATAGTCAGTCCGAAATTTATTATTAGCTTGAATGCCCGACTCTTCACTATCTGTTTGTGTTTGAGCATCATGCTGACTATTGTTAGCTAATGCAAAGATGCCAAAGATTTCTTTTTCAAGAGTATCAAAATTAGCTTGATCTGTTTCATTAACTACTTTTGCAACTAATTCTGGTAGAGCCGCCCACTCATTAGCATATGGAGCAATGCCAGTCTCATATTTCTTACGATCAGCAGAAGTTAGATAATCTGAATCGGAAATAATAACCAGATTGTTCTCATTCAAGATTTTTAGTGGATCAACCATCGCAGAATAATACACTTTATTGGTTGCCATTTTGCCCTTATTGGTGCTTATTTTATTAGTCAAGTTTTTTATAGCAGTCACCTTTTGAGCCGCTAAATTAACTGCCTTACGGACATTTGCTGCTGTTTTTAATTCGTCGGCGTCAATTTTATACTTGCTTAAATCTGGTTGATGAACAGGATCTTTTATTTCAACTGGCTCTGGTTTGAGCTTGGTAAAGTCAATTACGCCACTTTGTTTGGCTTCATCAAGTTCTTTTTTTAGACGGAGTATTTCGTCTTTTAATTTAGTATCACCAGGAATGAAATCCTCATAAATCTGAACATTCCAATTCTTTGCATCAAATTTACTGGCGGTGGCAAACTCTGCTCCGGCTTTAGCACTAACAAAAGGTACTGAAAATTCTACCGCGGCAGAACCAGATTTCTGAGCTTCTGTTTCGGATATTTTTTGAGTCATCGATAATGATGTTATAGCCATTTCACCAAGTGTTAGCCCACTTATCATATGTGTACCAAAATGTTCATAGAATTTCTTGATAAGTGTCGCCCGCTCATCATAATTATTGGAGCTACGGATCTCGCTTAAAATTTGGCGCATAATTTCATTACCATTAAGCATTGCTTGACCAACCCTATCCGCATACTCGACTCCGGTTTGTCCATCAATTAAAGTATATATTTTGCAAGAGGTATTTGCGCCAATTTGACGATTAATACTTGCACTGCCGTCTAATGCAGAATCTTGCTGACCGTACTTTGCGGCAACTGCTAATTTTGCCAGACCATAGTTGACACCTAATCCAACTTCTCCTGAAAATAAAGATTTGGAGGAGGTTGATTTTAAGTCGGCAAATTCAGATGCTCTTGAATGAAATTCATAAGTATTACAGCCGAGTAGAGCTTTTTCGATTGAGCCATCTGTTGCCGTGTAAGCAAATTTACTTAACTTTGGAGCGCCTCCTGGATAGACTTTATCGCTAGATGGGTCATATCCCATACCAACTTGTAGTTCTTTAAAGCCTAACGGAGTACCTGAGCCACCGATAATTTGATTTGAATTTGTCGTTAGTGAGGCAAGACTTTTTGGTTGAAAGTTATTTTCTTGATCTTTCGTATTGCTAGCCTGACTAAGTGCTCCATTGTTACAGCCAGCGGCTAAGAGCCCCGCGACTATAATAAAAATTGATTTTTTCTTCATGATTATTTATCCTTGTATAACATGATCTAAATATAAATTTAAGATTGAGTTTCCAATGTGATTATTGGAATAAGAATCAAGTTAAAAGAATTAATAGTCAAGGGAGAGAAATATTTGCGCGAAAAATATCCAGATGTAGGTAAAAAGAATTAGTGTATTGGTAAAAAAAATTTTGTCGGTTAAAGTTATGATAATAAAGTTGTCGTATGGATTTATCAAAACGAAGAACAATTACGTAAGCTACCAGAACACAAAGAATAAGAACGTAGTTTAAAGACCGGATAATTACACCTAATTGAAAAAGCAGGTGTTTATTAATTGAGAATACGTCAATAAAACTATCTATTCCAGATCTAAATAACCAGTGGTGTCCAAATTGCAGTAAATGATAAACTGTATTTAAATTACCATCGCACAAGAAATCACCAAGTAAGATACTTGAGATAAAAAATAGTACCCACTGATATTTAATTTTATTTATTTGCAATTGTTTCATGATTGTAGTTTTAATTGTATTTATCCGGTTATTTTATAACATTATTATCATACTTGTTTGTCCCTTAAAGGGACAAAACACTATTCAAACCGGTTAATCTTAATTCTAGGAAACATTTATCTCTTTCTTTGGTACGAAATTAATAAATTAACCCATTTATTAATGATTGATTTGTTTGTGTATTTTATTATTGTGTGGCGGCGATTAAGGTTGAACTGGTTTAACCGAGTATTATAAACTTTGTTGCATAGCAGCAACACATAACCTGGTTTTTTGATATACTATCGCGAAAATAAGTATTTTTCAAACCGATAAAATAGATGTGAATATCTAATTTATAAAGAATGTTGTAGCGCAAATTTTGTAAAGTTGCCAATGAGCTAAAACCATTAAAGCATCTTGTCTGCTAAGTCTAATGTAAGCGCAAAATGATGGTAAATCAAATGGAGAATTATTGAATCCATGGCGAATTGTTATTATGTTTAATCAGAATTTAATAGGTTTTTAGTCACTTGGTTATATTTTATAGCTCATTGGAGTGTATCTGGCCGGCTCTAAGGGTTGTTGTAGTTAAACAGGTTGCGTTTTACTAATCAGGGTAAAATGCAAAAAATTAATTTATATTATGGGGCGAGAGAGTGTTTATTAGTTTAATAACAAACATTCAGATTATCATTGTGGGTAAGTATTGTGTTTTAACGCATCTTATATCACATTTTTGTCATCAATCGATTGCAGGTGCTTTAAATTTTTCTAAATTTTGCAAGATTTATTTTTTAATTACTAATCTTGGCTTACTGAGTTTGAATGTTACGCCGTTTATAATTAATGTTTTACTAATGTTAATACCGGACGCTTGGAAACAATCTTTTGTGACTCTTGGATGTTTGAGCTGCGGTTTGAAAACTAAGCAAGAAGATCTCAATTTCTTTACATTAAAAGGTACAGTAATAAAGGCAATTCTAACAGTTCCTTAAATTAGCGCCGAATTTAATTTCAATTTCAAAATATATTCGTTGTCTTTGATAATTGAACTTTATTGTTCTCTAAAAAATGCTCTAAGTGTATTGCTTGCACACAGCACCGCATTTTTTACGCGTTTGTCGCGTCCAATATTCAAATACATTGAGTATCTTATAAGATACGATTATTAAATTATGTGTCTTATTCTAACCAGATAATAACTTTAGAGATATTATAACCTCCAACCGCGCTTTTTATGCTTGAATAATCAGCTTAAATTGGTTAAGCATAAAGAGTGGGAGCGCTAGAGCTTTCTAGGATAAAAAGTCAATATATCTAGGAGTCTCTTAGGTATATCTCTAATAAGAAAGAGTTTTAGGAGTGTAGAAAGTGAAAAAATTATGTTTATTAACGTTATCAGTTTTAATTATTGGATGTAATAATGGTGGAAATCCTTCTACTAGCTTAAATGCATCAGATAAATCAACTTTGGTACAAAATGGAGATATTTCAAAAAATCCAACTATTAATGCAATGGTGCCTGCACTGTACAATAAAAAATCAGGTGGGTTGTGTTCGAGTACGCTACTTACGCCTAGTTATATACTAACGGCAGCACATTGTGTAGTAGAAATGAAAGATAAGCCATATGGTGAGACATATAAGGAAGAGGACATTAGTCAAGTTAATGATATTAAAATTTTATATGCTTCGAATCCAACCGCCGGTCCTGTAAATTTAATTAATGATAGATCTTCTTATCAAATTGCAAATGTGAAGAAAATTGCTATACATGGAGGAACATTTAAAGGTGCAATAACCTATAAAAATGGGGGGCTAAGCATAATTGATGAAACTGAAATCAATGATTTAGCAATTGTACAACTTGAGTCTCCGATACTATCATTTAGTAATTATTTATACCCTCAGCTAGCAGATGGGGTCTATCCACAATATTCAGAGCTGGTAACAGCGGGATATGGACTTAACTCTGGCAGCGGGGTAATCAAACCCGATCCATATAAAGGTCAGTCTGGTATATTACGAACAGCAGCTACGTATATAGACCGCTATAGGGGGGCAAATAAATTGGTTGATATAATCAAATACAAAAATGGAATTTACTATAAAACTTGCCAAGGAGATTCAGGCGGTCCGGATTTTCTAATGCAGGAATCAAAACTAATTATTGTCGGGGTTCATTCATTTGGTAGTGGAGCTGGCTGTGGGGTATATTATTCACCGGGTACATCTGTTAGTGTCTACGCTTACGAATCCTGGATTCAGCAACAGATAAAACCAGACGGAGATAATTATTCGATAAAAGTAAGGATGGAAGTTTGCAGTCACACAAATGAAAACGATTGTAATAAGAAGTTATCGGATATTGCAATTAATAATCGGGGAGTCGTAAAACTATTTATAACTCCGGCTGCTGCACCAATTGAAAATTTTACTATTAGATCTATATCGTCTTTAGGTACAGAGGGGTGGCGTATTTCATCTATTGAACCAGGTGCATGTTTTTCAAGTCGCCTAACGGAGAGTGCCCCTTGTTTAGTAAAAATGAATTATGCTCCGAATAGATTCTCAAAAGAAAGCGGAGTTTTATCTATCAACTATTTATTTAAGGATAGCAGTGGCAAGGATATTCAGAAAACCCATTTGTATGGCTACCAAAGAAAACCATAAAATGAGTGTGTCATAAATTTTTTAGGGCGAGACTCGGTTGTATAACTAGTCAATGCTAAAAAATCTACTTAAAACCCAGCCATAAATGGTTGGGTTTTTGTGTGTGCCAGAGATGGTGCAACTCTATTAATCAATTTATCCATGCAATAGTATCTGTGTTGTATTAATGCGACACTGGCTTAACTCTTTGAATTGATTTGGAAAGACCTTGTTAATTATCTAGTTGTCCCATTAAGGGACAATAATTTGATTAACAATAGTTTAAGATAACGAGTGTTGAAAATAAACGTAACAGGAGATAAACATGAAACTTAAAAAATTAAATTTAATTCTTCTTTCTACCATCGCATTATCAGCGTGCAATGGTGGAAATGGAGGGGCAGATCTAAGCTCTAGCAATCAGAAAGATCCTACAGAATTAGTACCAAACCCTCGTATAGCTCAAGCGCCCCGAACTACTAGAAGCTTACAAGCAGGAAATTTTGGAGCTGATTTGGCGAATATCTTGCTGATAAATAAAGGTGTAAAAATTGGTGATGGCTATGATCCAACCACGGGATTAAGACTTATAACCCCTGATTTTAAGATAGAGAAATTTAACTATATGTCAGGTCGTGAGCCAATAAGTGGTATTGCCGATGTAAATGGACGCACAACTCTGGAATGTTCTAAAGGGGTCTATGGTGACGAACTTGGTCAAGTATCAAGCTATAGTTCGGCAAATTTATATAAAGCAGATTTATCTGGAGCAACTGGAATTGGGATCGGAAAAGTTGCGGTGGCGTTATCTTATGCATATCAAAACACATTTGCTAGTGATGGAATGCATTATGACAAAGTATTTGGTGGAAAACAAGTTTGTCCACTTGATAGTATAGTTGCACCATCAGCAAATCCTCAGAGTAATACTTATGCAAACGCGGCGGAGGCTATACGAAACGCTTCTGTTGAAATTAATGATGATATCGCAGAGATTGAAAATGCACCTGATGCATATACCCGCAAAGTACTTATTGCAAAATTTTATAAGAATCATGGAACATATATGATTTCGTCGGTTCAATTAGGCGCGGTAGCAATAAAAAATATTCATATGTCGGAAAATAAAACTTCAAGTAGTTCAGACACACACATTGCAGCGGCTGCTTCATATAGCAGCCCATTTAGCGAAGCTTCTGCATCTTATGATCAACAAAACGCTACTAAATTTAGCAGTGCTGATTGGAACTTTAGCATTGCCTCTGCTCAATATCCTACCGGTAGTGTTTCTGATGG
This sequence comes from uncultured Neisseria sp., assembly GCA_964488065.1. Taxonomy (GTDB): domain Bacteria; phylum Pseudomonadota; class Gammaproteobacteria; order Burkholderiales; family UBA11063; genus Aquella. The sequence continues at coordinate 32,846 of CAZATM010000147.1, read as the reverse complement.
AATAATGACGGCAATTGTCTCGCTAGAAGATCAGATTAATCAGATGAAAACGGATGGAATTATTGACTTTAATAACAACTTGACGCCAGACCCAGCCAAGATTAAAGATCCTACACCACCAAAGCTTCCTGAAATTAATAAACAAGATATAACTGACGATTATGAGGCAGCACTTACCGCAGTTCAAGCCTTTAATACGGCAGTGGGGAAGATTAACACCGATATTCCAACAAGCTTCGCCTTAAAGTCATCACGTTATAAACAGAATGCTGGCAGTATAACTGATGCGATGACGCAAATTACGACACTAAAGAATCCAGGCAAGACAACGCCGCAACTATCGTTACTTCTATCCGCAAACAGCCTGAAAAAATTTAATGAGAGCGCCCCGTTGATTCAAAAATGGCAAAATCAAGGCTTAGCGGACTTGTATAATTCAGCAGTAACTGAGCTCGCCAAGGATAAGCCTGATACTGCAGCTATAACCGAGATTGACAATGAAATAAAAGCTCTGTTGGGTCAAGCTGCGGAAGACTCTAAAAAAGAGGAACAAGAGAAAAAGAAAATCGATGAAGATAAAGCACAAGAAGAAAAGAACGCAGAAGATAAAGCAGACAAAAACTCTGGAACCGGAATAACCTGGAGCCAATTTTTATTATCCAAAATGCGCTTTATATCTCCAGATGAGTATAGAGATTATCATGCTTTCTTAAGCACCAACCCTACGCAAGCTAACAAAATATTTGCAGCATTCCAAATGGAGCATCCTTCTGAAATGGAACACTGGAGAAAAGAATTCAAAAAAAATGGCGGGGAGTTTAAAGTTCCATTAATGGTGTCGGCAAATGAGGCACAAAAATTTAATAAAATGAGCCTTAAAGCGGCTCAAACGGATGGTCCTAGTAATATCTATGATAATTACGGAGTCCTTGATTATGCAATAACCCCATGGGTAAAAATATTCCCAGTGCTCTCCCCAGGCTTTTCAATTGATGATGCCAAGGAAGTCGGAGCAGGATTAATAATTAGTAATATAAATACCAGTTATAACCAGGAGTTTGATTATCTTACATATGTGCAAAAAATTGATGGAAGCTTAAATCAATTATACACACAGACTAAAGCAGAACGTTCGGTATTGGATAAATTAAATTTAGCTCTTATGAATACCCGGGTTGATAGCCAAAACTCAAACGTTTCTTTTAATGGTAAAACCTATGACATAAGTACTGATGATTATATAGATTTAAATCAAGCAGTAACCAATTACATTAAAAATAGTAAATTAGTCAATTCTGATTGGTATAAGATAACCAAGGTTTTATTTGACAAGGGGCTCATTGGTCAATATGGTTCATTTGCTGGACTACAGCCTGTACAGCCGGCATCTCAAGCTTCAAGTGAATATTCAATTATCAGTCAAAATGGAACGGTACTTGCGGATGGAAGTATTTTAAATTCTCCAGGAGCGCCAGAAAAAAGAATAGTAGATCCAACCTTTGTGCATAACTTTCCTCGGGCCGCTAGTATGGACAAAGCAGATAATTATACTTATTACAATTTATCACCTATGCGTATACAAGTAGGGGCTTTAGCTGCTTTTATGGGTATGCGTGGTCAAGAAATTCCAGGTAGAGGAATTATGGAGGGTGATAGAAGTATGCTACTTCCTTCCAACAACTATTTCAAACAGAACTATATGACCAGTGCTTATACCCCGGCAGACCGGTTAGCATTAAAATATGTTCCTGATAATGGTAAACCAACAAATATCTTGGGAATAATACCGGTGGTATTATCTAAATCGAAGATGGTTAATAATAAGATAACTGGATTAGGTGTGATTGACAGTAAAGGTCGAATTTGGGGGTTAAATGCTGGTACTGGTGGTGATGGCGGCGATAATTTTACAGCTAAGACCTTAACCTATACGTTAGATTTATCTAGAACCGTCGGCTCAAATTCAACTAGCCCAGCTTACCCACTTACCTTGGAAGATGATGGTGATGGGTTGGTATTAGAGACTAGAGGTAAAGCGCCAAATGGTAATACATGGGAATACACCTATAATAAATATGTTCTGGGTGTGTCCTTTGATAATAATTTTAGTAAAGGTGCTTTTAATAATCCAGATCAGGATGGTAATAAGTGGTATTGGAATATGCTTAAAGGAGGTGACATAAAAAATAGTTGTACTCAAGTACCATTAATGGTTTGGGACAATGTAATTTATTTCATAACTCTTGAGCATTATTATCCGTATCTAAATGGAAATAATTTGGCGAAATTTATGGTTGAGCTCAGCCACGGCGCCCAGTCTGTCAGTTTAGGTCACAGTTTAGATCGCTACATTTACATTCCTTGTGAACAAATGATTAGCGATATACCAGAGCAGAGTAAATTTACTGCTACTGATTTAGGCAAATATACGTTAAAACATCAACTAGTGATAACACCGATAACTAATGCAGTAGCTCAGGATATGGGCGAGGTATTGGCTAATACTCCTGGCAAACAACCGTTGTTACCGACCTATCCATTTTAATGGTTTTATAAAATATAGCTACTTACTAACCTATTTATCAATAGCGTTAGAAGTAGCTATATTTTGACGAAGATGTTTTATTGAAAGAGAAACTGATGAACATGAAATTAAAAAAAATACTGTCTTTAGTTTTGCTTGGCGCGATCTTGTCATCCTGTAATAGTGGCGGATCACCGCAGTCGAATTCTATATTCTCAACTGATGCTTCCCAAGGCAAAATTATTAAATACGAGTCACCAGAACATTTTTTGCTAGGTTCGGTAATTAAATTAAAATATTTGCAATCTACAGAACAAGGTGATAAATCAAACCTACTTACAATCAACTTATCAAATGGCAGCTCGCAAAAATTAAGTTTTGCCCAGCTTGTCTATCTTGCTGGTGATTTTATGGGCGACCCAAGTACACAAATCGGTGGGCATTCAGCAGATGTGAATCTGAAAAACTTTAAAACTAATTTTGAGATTATGTCTAAGGCTCCTGCAAAAGACTATCTACCATCAATTATAAGTATAGTTAATGAAGAATTACAAAAGAACAGTTCAAGAATAGCGAATCACGAACCTTTTGATATCCCTGATGATGATAATATTCGTTTTAATTGTGCAACTGGGGGAGGATGTAATAAAGTCACTTTTTTAACAAACTTCGGATTATACATGAAACTGGCTAGTAAAAATTATGATCATTTTGGTCAAGATGCAATTGACTCCTACTTAGCCGGTCATCAATTAGCATTAAATCAAGCAAAAATAGCCCAAAATGATAATGACTTAAGGATAGCATATGCTTATGAGGCATATGCAGATCATTTCCTTACTGATTTATTTGCGAGTGGGCATCTAAGAACACCTCGAAGATCCATTGTTGATTGGTGTGCATACACTCCAGAAACCGTATCATCATTCTTAACAAAAGTAATGCATGACCAAGACAACCAGAGTGGTATCTATGTAACTAATCAAGCGGGGAAAAGCTGGAAAACTTATGGCGACAAAGAATTATATATTAATGATAATTCAGCGTCATTAAAACAGGCTTTATTTGTTATGCAAAAAAGTGTGGATCAAATATACGACGTTTATCGAGGTTCAATTACGCCAGATCAAGCATATAATCAGGCAAAACAAGAATTACCTAATTTACAAGCCACAAATCGAGATTCGAGAAATAATCCAGCATTATTTAAATTAGAATCAGGGAAAATCTATGAGTACACAGATGGCAGATATTCAGAGTTGTCTAATTGTTTAACCACCGCCATAAAATATGGTTATCAATATCTCTAAGCTGCGTAATTCATAGATGTGGTATTAGGGAATATTGTGGCAAGTGTGGCAGAAAATCCTAGAGTGGTGTGTTTTATAAATGGTTTCATGATTGGCATCGACTAGACAGTCGATGCTAATCCTTTACAGCTACAGCTAAATAAATTTGGCAGCTAAGCTATTTTGCGCCAATTGTTGCAACTCGTGCTCACTCAATTGTAATGCCGTTGCTAATTCAGAATAATTTTGACCAACATATCCACCAAAATATGCCGGATCATCGGAGTTAAGCGTAACTATCACTAAACTCTCGACCTTTATGTTTCGCCAAATCCGGAACCACCGGCAAACAGCGATGTCCATCATGCCTGCAGAAGTTTGCAGCCCACGGCACATTAATTCGTAACCAGCTGGGTTTTTGATAAATCCTGCTGGTATCCTTTGCTTCTTTTTGTCGGTTTCATGCTTGATTTATACTCCTAATATACAAAAGTTATGGTGTTATTTCAATATTTTTGGTAAATTTACTTTTTTAAATTTAGATTTTATTTAATTAAAACAGGTTGATGTGTTTTTAATGCCGGCAAATTTCTTCAAATGTCCCTTTAAGGGACAATGTTTATTTGACTGGTTGGTTATAATCCTGTCTGCACCAGAAAAAAGCTCGTTGTGCTTAATTTCTGCAGATGTATTTTTTTAAATTGATATTTTACACAAGGAAAATAAATGAACTATTCGTGCATAAAGGCATGTACATTGATGTTGTTAATAACTACTTGCTTGTCTTCTTGTAATTCAGGAAGCGGTCAAACTGCTCCAGGTCAAAATCAATTACAAATCGTTAAAGGTAAAACCTTTGAGAAATTGCCGTCAGGTTCTGTTATCCAGACACTTGCTAAAGCAACAGTTGGAATAACGATTAAGCAGGGGGTATTTGATTCATTCGGGTGTACTGGCGTTGCAATTTCAGAACAACTACTTTTAACAGCCAATCACTGTACTATAGAAGTAGATAAAAAAAGCAAAGAATTTGGTAATAAGTATTTTAATGTCAATGATTCAATTACGTTAACTTTGCCTGATGGCATAACAAAAACTGTCAAGGTCGAGCAAATTAATCGAGGTTGGTCTGAAAAAAAATATTCAATGTTGGACGGTGATGATTTAGCAATTATTAAATTTGCGCCTAAAACGTTCAAGTCATATGTTGATAGGGATAAAATTCTAAGTGTTAAAGGTGCTGATCCATCTGTATTCATAGATGTGGTTGCCGATAAAATTTGGGGTAGAAAAAGTACGTTATATGTTTTTGGATGGGGTAGTCATAAAAGATTTGAGTATGATGAACAAAGTGGTAGTCCAGTGAAATTTCCGGTAAATTTAGGCGGGGTTAGGGACAAAGCGTCGTCAGGTTCCATAATTCCAACCTATAATATTTCTGGAACGAAAGACCGTTACTCTCGCTGGCTTAAAGACTACTCGACTCCAGATAATGTTTACGTGGTAAAAAAATTAGAGAACCAATCTAAGGAACAGGCCTCGTTAACTAATCTCGTTGAATATGGTATTAACATTGAGGGGGGCGATAGTGGAGGACCTATATTTATTTGCGATAATGTTGGAAACTCTTGTTGGTTACTTGCTGTAAATAGTTTTGGCAACGCAACCGGAGAAGGGGTTGGATTTAACAACTCTGCCGTTACTCTTGCTAACCCTTTTTACGATTTGATTGCAAAGCCATTTAATTTTTAATCTTTCTGGGTTAATTCCTCGCGACTTGCCGCAAAGCTAATAAATTACCAATAGCTTGGCTCTGGAAAATTTTTGTCCTAATTGGCAGCGGGCGGTCACATAGTAAAAATTTTCCGTAATACCTCGTGGGCTCTGCCCAGAGGATAGGAAAATTTAGGTCGCTACTTTTATTCTGGTTTTTGATTGCATGTAATAACTGGTTTCGCATTAGCCCGTTTTTAGTAACTGGACTTTTGCGGAGCTCCTTTCTGTCTTTGATATTACAGTCAATTAATCTGCTTTCAGGTGGTGCATTTTAACACCGGGCGTAACACTAATATACAAAAGTTAGGGTGTTATTTCAATATTTTTGGTAAATTTGCTTTTTACATTAAGACATTATTTAATTAATTCAGTATGATATGTTTTTAATGCCGGCAAAACTCTTCAAATGTCCCTTTAAGGGACAATGTTTATTTGACTGGTTGGTTATAATCCTGTCTGCAGCAGAAAAGCGCTTGTTGTGCTTAATTTTTGCGGATATATTTTTAATCGTCATCTTTACAAAGTAAATTTGATATATTGGTCTGGAACCATATTATGAAAAAAGTAGTATTCAGTTTGATTTGTTCTATTCTGGTTACAATCTCATTTGCAGATTGTGCAAAATACACGAAAAAACAAATTCAAATTGATAGCAAATTACAAGCAGTTAAAGTAAATAATACCTTTTCTGGTCAAGCATGTGTTGCCTCTGATAATCTTATTTTATATAGGGGTGATAGCCGTGCTACAAGTGAAATATTTAAGGATGGATTCAAGTTAAAAGAAACCAGTAAACAAGCCCTAGCGAATATTAAGATGGAGTCTGAATGGAAAGATATGTTGGGAGTTGGCTCTGGTGGGTTTACGGATAATGGTATTTCGACTGCATTAAGTGAAAATACCGCCAAAACTTACACAACAAATTGTACTTATATAATAGATAGCAAAGGCTTAACACCTATTTCAGTGGAAGCAACTGTAAATCATTATGAAAATAAATCTAATGACTTAGGAGATGAAATTCTCTTTATTAAAGACATTCCTAATACCAGAATTATTGGCTGCAAGCCTAAAAACGGTAGTTCCGTAATTAAGAATCCAAGCTATAATGGGAATTTTAAGTAGCTTCAATAGTACCTGTGGTTGCATAATTGGATAAATGAGTTAATGATTAAAAACCGGGAAGTTAGTGCTTGGAATTTATAAAATTGGTATAGATAAAGTTAATCACTATAGCTTATATGAAAAGTAATATTTATAACAAATAAACCCTATAGAAAGGTCAAAAAAGTGAAATTGTCTTCCAAGTTAAATTTGTTTTTGTTGTCTTCCTTATCGCTGACTATTTTTGCTTGTAGTTCTGGTTCTACAGCAATAACTAGCCGTGATTTAAATACTACCGCGACCGATATTCCATCATATCAATTTGTTATTGATGCAGGTAGCAGTGGTTCACGAATATACGTTTATAGTAAGAGTAAATCCGAATCGCAGATAATAGTTACAGATTTATATGAGCAGAAGACGAATAATCCATTAGCAAGTTTTAGCGTAGATCCGTCTAAAGCCGGAACAAGTCTTATGTCATTAATTAAGGGGGCTAGCCAATATTTAAAAGGGGTGGATTCTACGGTAGACCTGGAATTTGTACCAATCAGCGTGTTGGGAACAGCCGGAATGCGTTTGATTCCAGAGTCTCAGCAATCACAAATTTATGCAAATGTTGCCGAAAGCATTACCAACGCGGGGCTAATGGCTGGACAGACTAAAACAATTACCGGGCAAGATGAAGGAGTTTATTCTTGGTTAGATGTCAATTATTTACAAAATAATTTATTTAGTAACCATGAAACCAACGGTGTGTTTGAGGTCGGTGGCGCTTCTGCTCAGGTTGCATTTGCAACCACTGAGTTAAATTCTAATAAATCAAACATTAAAACAATAACCTTAAATGGCAGAAGTTATAAAATATTCTCACTTAGCTTCTTGGGACTCGGTCAGGATTATGCACGGGGGATGATTAATTCAAACCTGGATAATAATAGTAAATGTTATCCACAGGGATATTCATATAGCGGAATAAATTTCCCCTACTTTGATAATTCATTAATAATAAACGGAGATTTTAATTATTATCAATGTATGGATAATTATAGCTTCGTTGTCAATCACTTTCCAGAGATTAATATAGTTAATCAAATTTCTGGTTTTGATTCACAGCAATTCATTGGTATTGGTAGCGTATATTTTGCATTAAACTTTTGGGAAATTGAGCAATATCCCGAGTTATTAACCAGTAAAATTCAGACAACCTGCTATCAGGATTATGAACAAATGCAAAGTCAATATCCTAAGGCATATAATTTACAAAATCAATGCGCTAATGCGGTATTAATTAATGACATGCTAGTTAATAATTTAAAGTTTGCCCCCGGGCAATTGCATGCGGTGCCCTCAATTAATGGAACAAACCTAAGCTATACGTTAGGATTTGCGCTTCTTAATTTTTGAGCTAATATATAAGCATAATTTATACTTGAATTATTTGATTTCATACCCCTCAATCAAGAAAAGCATTGTAATAAAATAATGACACATAATACATTTAACCATAATTTAAACAAGTTGATACAAATTTTATTTTGTATTAACTTGTGCTTTGTTGCAGATATTGTTGTAGATGATAAAGCAGATTTATTCTATCTGCTGCTATACATACAGCATAGCTTGTTTTGTAATATTTATACGTTATTACCTTTTATTATTAAATGTTTTTCTATAGTAATATCCAGTCCACAGCTTGGTCTATTTTGTCTTAATTTCTTGTTTATCGTTGGATTAGTTAGTACAATAATTATTCTAATCGCACAATTAAATTGTTGCAACCATTGTATTCACCATGATGATGGTGCTGATCTCTTTTTCCACCACTTGGATGTCGTAAAAGCCTTTGAAAATATTCCTTAATTCATTTTTATCATTGTCACAATGATTTGAGACTGTCTATCCTCAAGCAACTCAACACGGTTGACCTCTGAAATATATTTTTCGCGTTGTTTGTTGCCGACACCAGTTCTCTATTCCCATGACAATACAATTCTAATTTACAAAATTTTATTGAATTTGATCTCTTGGCTGCTGCTGTTAAGTAGGCGCCATTTAATATGATTATTAAGGAATATATATCATGAAAAAATTATTACGTACTAAAGTTATTTTTGCTTCACTGGTTGGTTTAAGTTTTGCTAATAATTCTTTTGCTCAAGTTGGCGATGGTGCTATTAAAGCTCCGACACCTAGTGCGATTATGCGCACGCTGGCATTAGTAACACAATATCAACAGGCTTACTTATCAGACTCCAAATTACAAAATAAAAAACTTGAAATTAAGTATCTGTCTTTTTCAAATAAGAATAATAAGTATCTTAATGATGATTTTACTAATATTAATAAGGTTTATTTTACTTCCGTTTTATATTATCAAAATCAAGGATCTCATCAGGGCACCAATATTTCGTTATTTCAGGATCAAAATGGGATTACGAATGGCTTCTTCTATTCGATTGATTCAGAAATATTTGGTATGCCAGTTGACGCTAGAGTGGTTCCCTCTATTGATTTTGTTGGTTTGAAACGTTTTCTTGTGGGAAATATTACCCCAAGTGGAGACCTTACTCGTGTAAGTGTCTCTCGGAACTCATATAATACAGCCGATATGGTTGGTTTTGTTTATAAAGACAACAATAGTAGCCAATGCACTGAATATATGGTCGGGATTGATTACAAATACCTAGGAATGCATTCTACTGGATGTTTTGATATTTAGCTGGTTTTTATTCCCTTAGATTGACGGCTTTGAGTTTGTGTTAGTTAATCTAAGGGAAATTTAAAACCTTCTGGAAGCGTGTAAACATAGACTGATCTGTGCATCAATAAATATGAGTATTAGATTTTTCTAGTGCTTAAGTTATTAAAATGTTTAAGTAGGCACTTAGGGGTGTAATTATGGAACTAATATTAAAATCACTAATTCCTTTAACTTTTATTATTTCGATTGGCTGGGCTGCCGGTTGGCGCAAAATTATTGATAATAAGCATAGCCAACATTTTGCTACGTATGTCATGAGTTTTAGTTTTCCCTGTACTCTGTTTGTTAAAACGGCCACTTCAAATATTGAGGATATTATCAACGTTCGATTTATCGGTGGTTTTGCTGCGGGATTGATGGGAATGTATATTTTAGTGTTAATTATCAATCTTTATGTTTATCGTCGTTCTCTGGCAGAGAGTTGTCAATCTTCATTTGTAAGTTCATTTCCAGATATGGCATTCATGGGGATTCCAATTTTTATGGTACTTTTTGGAGAGCACGCGTTAATCTCAATTGTTGTTGGAAATATTATTACTAGTCTGATCATGATTCCATTAACAGTGTTGGTTCTTGAAATGGGGCAAAATTCTGAGTCACGTACAAGTATCACGCTACTGATCCTTAATGTGTTCAAAAAACCATTGATATTAGCTCCTGTTTTCGGTACTCTGGTTGCCGCATTCAACGTACAAATACCAGCCATTGCAGTAGAGTCTTTGAAATTATTTGGAAGCACGACTTCGGGAGTTTCTCTATTTACTCTTGGTTTGATTATGTCTACCGACCGAATCCGCTTTAACCGATTTGTACTATTAAATATTTTTCGTAAGAATATTCTGCATCCACTGTTAATGTGGGGAATCGTTATTGCATTTGGAATTAGCGGTGAATGGGCCAAAGAAGCTATTTTATTATGTGCGATGCCTCCTGCAATAATGACTACAATGTTTGCGGCAAGATATGACGTATTGCGGCTAGAATCAAGCAGTAGCACGGTTTTGGGTACCGTATTGTCACTATTTACCATGGGAATAATAATGTACCTGATGGGAATTGGTCAGTGATACTAGTTTTTAATATAGGGAGAGAAAAGGCAACAATATAATTTTAAATAATCATTCACTTTCTTGCTATAGAGGTAAATTTCTTTATAGCGATAATAATTTATAAAATAATACCATTTTTATTTGGAGTAATTGTGAAAAAAATATTAACAATTTTATTAACCTTGAGTAGTGTGTCCTCTTTTGCCATAGGTAATTCGTCGGGAGTTGCGTCAGTTGTTTCCGCTGGGCAGCCATATTTATTAATACCTCAAATTATAGTTGATTATAATTATTCAAAGGGAACAAAATCGACAGCTTGCGGCGGAGTGGTAGTTGGTCCCCGAGATATCTTAACGGCGGCGCATTGTTTTAATAAAGCAGAATTTGAGCCGGATACTGTTGGAAAGTCATATACTTTTAAAATAAATGACATTGATATAGTAAGACCATTAAGTAATACTAGTAATACGCCGTATGGTAATTTTTGTTATGGTTATCCTGGCGTGCGGTATACGAAATCAAATTCAAAATCTGCATCGCCAACTGGATTAAAGGAGTGTGAAAATCCGCAGCCATATTCTCAGTTAGTTGGATTTTTAAATCCATTTAATCTTACTAATCAAAAAAACATTCAAGCGGATAGAGATATAATTAACTTCAATGGTGGAAAAGATGCTATTGATAAAATAATTTTTATCTCAAGTGCTGGTAATTTAAACTATGGCAAAATTCCAGATGTGGCATTAATCAAACTAAAAAAAGACGTCTTTTCAACATACGCACAAATATCAAGTACCTCTACTGTAGGAGGGAATTTAATATACGGCTGGTCAATGTCTAATGAACTAAAACAAAAAGATTTAAATGAGATGCTCAATGCACCAGGCTTTTTAAAAGAGGCAATAGTAGCTGGTTCGACGCAATATCCAAAATTAAATGCTATGAAATTACAAAATTTAGCCGCTGCTGGTGATTCCGGCGCTCCGGTCATGGCACTTGAAAATGGTAAGTACTTAGTATCCGGAATAAATTCTTTTGTCACCAGTTTCGAAGATATGGCTCCGATTGTTGTTACAGATGTTTCTAAATACAAATCTATTATTGATGCCTCTTTAAGTGGAAAATCTTCAAATTACACCATTGAATGTAAATTAGGACAAACGTGTAACTTAAAATAATCTTTCGTTTTATTGTTACGACAATTGGTAGTTGCAGCAGCATAATCTCCAGAGCTTTGTACTGGACATATATTTAAATTATTTGAATTAAGTTAAATAGTTTAGATCATTTATTGAAGCTTGATGGGTTATTTTGTTTACTGCTCAAGCCGTGCGACTGGAGGTTGAGTTGCTCGTTGTACGTAAATAGCAATGTAAATAATGCTACAAACTATTAAGTGATGTTACCCATGATAATGACTTTAACACTAGGTTATTGAATTTTCCTTATGGCTCGTTGATCTTACATAAGCAATCAGCGCGCAAAATCGCTAAACTCAATAATCTAGCGCTAAAACGTCGATACCTGCGTAACGTCTGCTATTAAATTATAAAAGGACCAAAATGAATAAAAAATTTATTAAAAGAGCTCTTCTTAGCTCATTATTTGTACTAAATATTACGCATGGTCATGCTTTCACAGGTACTGCCGCGATTAATGAGAGTACGCTACCAAAACCTGTATTTGGTTATACAAAGATGCTAACATTATCTGGAGCTCCTTTGGAAAAGGTATTGCAGGATATTGAACAGCCTGGATGGTTAGTAAAAAAGAATGACTCAACTAAAATTGCATACTATACAACAGGAATGGCTCCGTGTATGGCAGTTGCATTTTATGATAAGCAAAATCATAATTCAGCATTTACTCATTTTTCAAACAATACACCAGATGGATATGATATTAATGATATTAATAAAAAATTTGCAGTAATAACCAATATTGATTTTAATCCTAATTCTACAACTATATTAATTAGCCCAGGCACTACAGCAGATCCAAAAGGAGTTGACGGGATAAAAAAATGGGCACAGGAACATAAGTACACTAATGTAAAAATTGTTCCACCATTACAGAATACAAAAGGTGGTCAGAATTCAGCTGTATTTTATATTGATGGAAATGGAGCCGCAACTCTTTACGGTGTCGGTTCGTCAAATACTGCTACTAAATTTTATTACAATGGAGCCACTTCAATCAGCAATTTAACTGGTGTGGCCAATACTGGAGTCATACCATTTTAAATGGTGCCATGAGGGTCTTTAACAAATAATTTATTTGAATTTTTGATTATAAAGTCAAACATTTATAAGCGATAGGAAATTTTATGAAAAAGAATATATTTTGTTTATTTTTAAGCATTTTTTTTAGCTCTGCTTTTGGGCTCGAACCCAAGGATATAGTGACGGTTTTTAATAATAATCTAGTTAAGAATAGACTAAACCAGGTTTATGAAGACACTCGTTTTGATGGGAAAGAACGTTGTGGTTTTATTATGCAAAATAAAGAAGGACCATTTATTTCAGCAGTCAATATAGGCGGAAAGGTTGCTTGTACTATCAGCCAAGAAAATGAACAGAAATATGCTGGAAATGATAAACAAGTGAGATTAGCAGTATTTCATACCCATCCACCAGCAAATCCTGGAAATATTGGTCCCTCTCAAGAAGATGTTGCTAATTTCTGGCATTATTCCAATATTAATTATACAAAAGGATCTTGGGGAGTTACTTCAATTGTAATTACTGAGTCACCATTCATTAAAGAAGGCGAAATAAGTGGTCCGACAAAACGGGCGCAGCTGGCTCTTTATAATAAAGCAACATATGATATTTTTGTTACCAAAAATATGAATTTACACTTTATGAATTCAAAAGGATGGGGGTCAACACCGAAATATACCATGGAATTTCGGGTAATTGAATAAAGTTTTATGCCTAAGATTTGCTAATGTTGGTTTCTAGATTTTAGGCATACCCCAGTAAAGGACAGTATTTAAAAAATATTTTGGAGTTATTATGAGAAAGATATTTTGGTTGTTATTAGTGATTTGTTCTTGTTGTAATGCGGTAATCTGTTACAACTCAATATTAATTAAAACAGCCGAAGGTGAGCGCTCTGTGACACGCATACAAGGGCAATTATTCTATCAATCAACCGGACAAAATTCTAAACTGAAAGGCATTTTTTTTCCATTTTATGGAATTCTTAGCTATCAGGATGGGGATATTAGTCTTCCTTTTTGGTTTATAAAACCTGGCGCTGCAGATTTGTTGAACATTCCTGAGGTTCCAGAAAATTTGAAACGTCAATTTTCGTTGGAATTATCTGCCAGCGGGAAAGAGGGCGATATCTGGAATCGTTATTGGTATTCTGATTTTGGGCAATTTATGAGGATTCATAGTTCTGAATATATTGAAAATAAACTTAAAAATTCAGAAGCTATGCTTAGATTGGGAAGCTTAGATAATGCAAAAACTTCTTACCGGATAACTAATTCACGGTTTTCCGAAAATTTGCATAACGAGTTTATAGCAGAGATAAATAGTTATTTTGAGAATAAAATACGTCTCAAAAAAGATTTAACGATCAATACAGAGTCGCCACAAAAAATCTTTTCGGTACCTAAAAACGCTTCATTCACAACCGAGAATGGAGTTGCCAATCAAATAAATAACTATATAAAGAGTTCTTCGTCCGATTGGCATTGCTCGTCTATTGGGTGTTGCGGATTATTTGGTAATTAGAAAATTTATTTACTAGTTAAGCTAGTGTTACATTATGCAACGCTGGCTTAAGTCTTTGAATTGAAGTAGGAAGACTTTGTTAATTAACAGGTTGTCCCATTAAGGGACAACCTGTTAATTAACGATAGTCTAAGATAACGAGTGTTAAAAATAACATTAACAGGAAATGAAAATGAAATTAAAGAGATTAAATTTAATTCTTCTTTCTGCTGTAGCATTATCAGCATGTAATGGAGGAAGTGGCAGCCTGGAAACAAAATCAAACCTTCAAAAAGAGTCAGAGGAGTTGGTTCCAAATCCGCGGATAGTCGGAAATTCATTAAGAGCAAAATTAACAGCTGGAAATGATGATCCAGAGTTTTTAGATGTAAATAAAGGTGTCAGGATAGGTTATGGATATGATCCGTTGACGCGCAAGGTTTTATCTATTCCAATGAATAGTGAAGATTTTGCTTATTCCCTAGGTGGGAAGGACAAATCACCATTTGAAATTCCATCTGCGTGCGTGATGGTAAATTATGCTGATGAACTAGGTAAGGTCTCCTCAACAAGTAATGCCACGCTGTTGAATGTCGATTTGAAGGGAGCGGTAAATGTTGGTTTTGCGAAAGCGAATCTGGCAGCAAGTTTTAATCGGGAAACATTAGATGATAGTAATCATTTATCGATTTCTAAATTATTTGGTGCTGCAGTGCGGTGTCAAGTGGATACAAACGTTGCGCCAGATTTGGTTGGTGATAAATCAGATAACTATCAATATATGCAAGAAGCATTGATGAAATCGGCGCCAGGATTAGCTAATAGTATCACAGAAATCAGGAGCGCGAAGACCTTGGCAGCCCGGCAGGCAGCAATAAAATCATTCTACGAGAAATATGGAACTTACATGGTTTCTGGAATCACATTAGGTGAGGTAGCCGTCAGAAAAATTAATATGACACAGACGATGAATACTAGTGAAACGAAGATAGCGGGGGCGGTTGCAGCAAACTATTCTAGTCCATTTTCATCAGTTGAGGCATCAGCTAAATATGGAAATAATAGTAAGATTGATACTAAATCATGGGAGTTAGGCATAAAAGAAGGATTTTTTCCTGCAGATAATAAACTGGATACAGTCATCAATAGGTTACAAACTGAGTTTGATAATATGAAAAAAGAAGGGGTTATTGATTTCACTAAGCTAAAACCTGATCCAGTAGATAAACCAGTAATTAAAACTCCAGAAATTCCCGCAGTGGATTTAGATAAGGACTTAAAAGCTAATTATGCTAAAGCGACTACGAATTATAAAGTTATAGTTGAACTTGTAGATAGCATTCAAAGTACTATGGCGGATATAGGAACCTCTAAAGATGAAAAAATTCTACACTACTCACTGCTTAAAGATGATATTACAAATGTTATCGAAACAAATACCGAGCTAAATACTGAACAATTAGCCTATCTAACTTCAACAAATTATAACAATTATATAAGTAAATATGCAGCATTATTAGGTAAATGGAAAAGTTATAAACTTGCATCTATTTACGCGCAGTTAATCACTGCTTTAGAAAGTGATAATCAAACTACAATAGCCAGTTTAGAAGCTAAGGTAAGGGCGATTACCCAAGATGCAGATAGCGCTCAGGGGAAAGATAAAGCAGCGGCGGAAGAGCAGAAACAGAAAGATGAGCAAGCCGAGAAAGATAAAAAAGCAAATGGTATTACATTAAGTAAATACATTGAAACAAAATTTGTGGCTGAATATAGGAGCGCTGACACTATTTTTGCCAACAAATATGATGATGCAAAAAACTCTGCGGATAAAGAAGATGTTCTGCATGATTGGATGGGGGCTAAGCTTGCGAATGGAGAGGCAACTAGCAAAGCATTTCTTGATAAGAAATTAGTTTGGACAAAAGAGTGGAGCGAAAAATATGGTTCTGCGCCACAGATTCCATTATATGTACCAAAATCAGAAGCCGATCAATATTTACACGCCCATAAGCCATCGGCAAAAGCTATGTTAAACACCGGTAATGATGAAGGCTTATATAAAGACAAGGGTGTATTAGACTTTAAGGTAACCGCATGGGCAAAAATATTTCCGGAGTTAACCCAAACTTTTGGAGTTGACGACGAAGCTGAATTAAATGAGAATTTAGTGATGTCAGGAGTGAAAGAGTATATAAAATATTATTTATACTTGTCACAAATGAGTGCTCTGGATGGTAGTTTAGAGAGTATGCGTTATCAAGAAGAAGGTATATATAAGAAACTGAATAGGCTTCAGTCTGATTTAAATGATGCGTTAGACAACGCTAAAGATTCTGTAATATTTATGGGCGAAACATATGCATTAGATCAGGATAGTAGAGTTAATGATTTGATTCAGAAAATAAATGAAGTTAAATCAGGCAGTGTAATGCTAAAGAGTGAGTGGTACAAAGCGGCGAAAGAATTGTTTACCAGAGGTTTGATTGGACAATATGGTTCGTTCTTGGGTGTAAAACCAGAATACCCAGACAAGATGAGTGGCTTTGGATTATTAACGCAGCCGCTGAATAAGATACCTACCGTTGCTGAAATGGATGCTAAGGACACGTCTAATATTTATAACAGTAGCGGCGTAAGAATATTTTTACAAAAAATAGCCAATAAGTTTTCTAAAGGCAATGCATTAAGCGGTATATTTGAAACGGTTCGGACTACTAAGAATTTAGAGCTAAATGATCCGGAATATAAAGATAACTATATGTTTGATTCTATGCATAATGTTGGTCAGTTAGCATTGAATGATGTACCACAGGGTACACCAACCAATTTAGGTGGGGTTATGCCAGTAGTGTTAGGCGCAACTAAATTCTCAAGCGGGGTTATTAGTAACTTAGGGTTAGTGGATAGTTCCGGGCATATTATAGGAGCAAATGCAGGAACTACATCTCTGGGAGATACATATAATACTAATACTGTAACATATAGCTTAGATTTAAATAACAATATAGGTAATAGCCAAAACCCAGCTTATACATTAAGTATTAATAGTCTACAAGTTGATGGACCGGATTACATTACTGAAGTTAAAGTACGTGGTCTAAAAAATAATGTTAATACCCAATATAATAAGTTGCTATTAGGCGGAAGTATTATGCCATTATTAGTATGCCATACTGGCTTATACACAACTACCTTACCTAGTATTGGTGGATGGAATCCTATTGCAGGTAAAAGCGATAATGTTGTTAATAGTAGCTGTCCAAGGTATTTAGCATACTACAATCTTTCCCCTGATCTCATATTTAAGAGATCTGTCATTTCAGTATCTAATCTAAACACCAGTGATGGATATAGCTTATCGGTTTCTCTTAGAGGAGCATATCTTAATAATGCTGATAAAATTTTTTCTTATATGAACAATTACAGAAATGGGCTTAATTTTGGTCCGAATAGAGCTGATAATACCTTTAAATATGATCAGACCGCGATGGATAACAATTGGTTTGACATTAATTTTCCTAATAATTGGGGGCAAGTGGCTCTTCCTCAATCTCCAAGTTATGGTTATAAGTTAGTAATAACACCTGTGAATAGGAATGTAATTTCATCAATGTCTAATCTTTTGAAAGTTGGTAGCTATCGTCAATCACCATTTTTACCAACTTATAATTATTGGGGGTTATAGGCATTATAGTTTAATCTCATCGTTTTAGAAGGCTTTGGGTATTTACCCTATTAGGGGGTACCCAAAGCGAATATTAGTTATTCGCTAGAATCAATAGGGGCTCAATAAGAAATATTGAGCAAATAAAGCTTAAATTTTACAAGGTATTGCAAATATTTGAGCTGTTTTTAATCGTCAGATTTGAGACCAAATTTGACATATTAACATAGGAAAATCATGAAAAAATTTTTAACACTTTTACTAACTACGGCAATTTTTCCATTAATGGCAAATGAATTATATGTCGGTTACAACCATGTTGGAGCAACTCCATATACTACGGGAATATCCAATGGCAGCGTGACAATTTGCCGCTGGGATGCTGGTTCTCCGACCGATATCTCTAATTGGGGCGGTTTTGGCAATAATTTACCAAATGTTCCATTTAATTATATTTATGGAAAAAATACTATTTTTGGTATAACTAACGACGGTAGTTGCAGTACTCAAGAGATTAAAGACTGGCCACAAATGCACATTACTCAAGCAGGCAAGAAAATGTATTTATATAAAATTACATTACCGCAAAATACTATAATTGAATATATTGGTCAAAAACTTTATAACGAATATAAAATTGATAGTGCAAACTACCAGAATTATATCAATGGAGTAGCTCATCAAATTTGGACATTAAATCAAATAACCTCCGGTAAGCCTGCTTCTGAAGCTGCATTAGCATCAAAATTGAAAAGTGGATATTTTAAACCGGGTGGAGCTGGATTAGACTCTCAATACGAAGTTCAAGTAAAAGGTCCGATAACTACTGGTTATACAAAGATTGGAGAATGTACCGTCGGGATACAAAGCCAATATTGCAATAAATTATTTTAACTTCATTTTTTATCATTTTATAATAGGGCAAATGCAATAATGGTTACAAGAAAAATTAAATATATTTTAATTTGCATTTTATTTGGAGTGGTTTATTCTGAACCTACAAATGGAATTATGTTTCAGTTTTTTGAGTGGTATTCAAAACCTAGTGAAAACCTCTGGCAGAAATTATCATTAGAGGCGGCTAGTCTTTCTAAAGTTGGCGTTACTGCAGTTTGGATTCCACCGGCGTACAAGGGGACAGGAATTGATGATGCTGGATATGGAGTCTATGATAAATATGACTTAGGTGAGTTTAACCAAAATGGCACGATAAGAACAAAATATGGCAGTAAGGCGGAGTTAATATCGGCAGTTAATAAATTGCATTTGCTGAATATACAGGTATATGGAGATATTGTTTTAAATCAGATAGTAGGCGGAGACAAATTAGAGAATGTGACCATCAACCAAGTTGATAATAATAATCGTAATTATATTTATCCTAAAGATATTAATGCAACAGTTTGGACGAAATTCATGTTTCCGAATAGGAACAATAAATACTCTAGTTTTACTTATGATGCAAGTGTAATTAGTGGTATTGATGGTCCGAATATAGAGGAGCCGAAAGTTTCAGCAAAAAATATTTATCTGGTAAAAGGTCATAATTGGGCTAAAGATGTTGATGATGAATATGGAAATTATGACTATTTATTAGGTAATAATTTAGATTATAGTGTTTTAAAAATGCGTCAAGAGGCAATTGATTGGGGGAGATGGTTCACAAATACATTGAAGTTGGATGGCTATCGAATTGATGCAGTAAAGCATCTTAGTGCCAGTTTCATGAAAGACTGGCTATCTAATATGCGAAAAATTAATTCCTCTGCATTTGCAGTCGGGGAGTACTGGAGTGGCTCTTTAGAAAAACTTGAGAATTATGAACAACAGGTTAATTGGTCAATGAGCTTGTTTGATGTTCCATTACATTATAATTTGTATAATGCCAGCAAAGATGGTAATTACGATTTAAGAAAAATCTTTGATAATACAATGGTCCAAAAGCACCCTGTTCAATCAGTGACATTTGTAGATAATCACGATACAGAGCCAGGACAGGCACTGGCTTCTTTTATTGATGCAAGATTTAAGCAAAGGGCATATGCACTAATTTTGACAAGAGAAGGTGGTTATCCGTGTGTTTTTTACGGTGATTATTTTGGGATACCTACTAAAAATATAAAACGCATGGATGATTTAATAGTTCCTCTAATGGAAGCTCGTAGAAATAATGCTTATGGAAAACAACATGACTATTTTGTAGATCCTCATTATATTGGATGGACAAGAGATGGGGATGATGGTCATGATGGGTTGGCAACTATTGTAACGAATGGAAATTATGATGGATATTTGGATATGAATGTAGGTACAAGATATCGTGGTACAAAATGGTATGATATTACGGGGAATTATCCTAAAACAACTAATGTTACGATAGATTTAAATGGTGTAGGACATTTTCTAGTGAAAGCGAATAGTGTTTCAGTCTGGGTACCTTTATAATCTACGTGAGTATGTTATTAAATGACTTGGTCGTGTTTATATAACAAACTAAAAATTACCAAGAATTAATCAAATTATAAAGGTAGAGGCTTTGATAGTTTTATTGGAATGGTTATGCCATTCATATGCGGCAAATCCATATCGAAAGTTTATTTAAAAATCAAATTTTAAATTCTAATGAATGGCATTAGAATGTAAGATTAATTATAGGAATTAAAATGAAAAAAATATTAGTATCAGTTTTATTATGTAATATCATATCTGCATGTCATGTTGGGAGCTCTTCTGGTAATGTTGATGCCAATATTGGCAATGGCTATGCGCTGCAGTTAACTAGAGGTGTAGAGTTATCTAATTTTTTAAATCAGAAGACCAATAAAGGACATGAAGTAAGTGAGTTAGCAACTGCTACTGTTGGGCTAAAGATTTCATACAAAAATGGTCAAACAGGCATTTGTACTGGTACTGTGATATCTAAAAATAAAATACTCACTGCTGCACATTGTTTTGCTGAAAAGACTGTTAATAAAATTTATAATAATGGACCAATCAGTGTGGTTACTTATGATGGAAGCGATGCCGGGAGCTTAATATCTCTTCAGCCTGAAAGTGTTAAATTTTCTTATGATGACACTAAATATATTCCTGGTTCTGACATTGCGGTTTTAAATTTTAAATATAACTTCAACCATTATCTATCCGAGGATAAAATACTTGCCAATAATAAACCAGGAGATATTGCACTAGCTTCGCAAAGAATCAAGGATTTGACGGTAGCCTTATACACTACAAGGTCAAATTTATTTCGCTTTAGTTGGGGCGGCGGAGGAAAAATGTACTTCCAAGCTGATAAAATGCCAATTTGTGAACCAAACCAAACCAATCTTTTGTTTAAGAGTGAGGATATAGACCAAAAAGATATCAAGTCATATTTAATAGTAGATAATCCAAAAGCGTTTATAAAAGTAGACAAAAAAGCATGTTCATTCACCATAAAAGATGGCGAAGCATTTGCGACCAAATCAAATTTTAGTTTATTTGATCAAGCCGACTTAAACGGTTCGCCAATTGAAGGTGGTGATTCTGGAGGCCCAGTTTACGTATGTAGTGAAATTGTTGATAAGTGTTATTTAATTGCAATAAATAGAAGTCATTATAAAGGTGGCGACAATCTGATGAGATCCACTCAAACAACATTGATTAATCCATTTTATGATGAAATTATCAAATAATGTGTACGATATAGACATCGTGTCAATTTTTGGAGGTATTTAACTAGTTGTCCGGTAATGGGCAACTAGTTAATCAGTGTATTTCTCTTGAAGTTCAAGGTGTGTTATGAGAATACACACTGCACAGATCCGCTTAGTTTTAGCTATAAAAAGTTATTATATTGGATTAATAGTTTTGGAATATGATTCCATATGCCTTTGGCATAGGATGCCATGATCAGTTCGCTACGGCTAATTACTTCAAATTCAGCGTATAGTCGGCGGGTAACACATTTAGTGATGGCATCCCGCGATATTTCGCAGCCGTATATTTTACTCAAAATTTCGGCAATTTCCTTGTCAAATTTACCAAAAATAATCAAATACAAAATTAGCTCTTCTTTTTCTGATAAATTTTTATGGTCGTGTGTTCTGTTTAAATCAATTATTCTAGCCTTGCGGTCACTATGATTTCCTATAAATTCTTTTATTAGCATATATGAGCCAAGCGAGTTGATTTCTTTGGATTTTATATATAAGCCAGCAAAGACATTGTTAAAAATCAGTGGGAGTACATGATTTTGAATTACACTATAGTTATGTTCCGGGATTATAGTAAGGTAATTAAGCGATGTTTGAGTTTTTTCTAGCAGAGGGAGATGCATATCACGATATTGCGGGCATAAGTGGTTAACCGGGGTATCCAATTGGCTAAGATTTTTATATAAGATTTCAGCGGCAGTGTAACCGAACTTATTTGCCATTCGCTCGCCAACAAAGCGAAACTGAAGATTAGCATCACAGATCTGGTGCAGGGAATCGCTCTTGCTGAATTGAATAAATTCTATGACCTGCTCTAGGTTTAAATTTTGGGTGTTCATGATTGTTTTAAAACCGATATTGTTATATTAAATTTAAATCGTCAGTTTCCCCTGAAAATATTCATAAAATAAATAGTAACAAACAATGTTCTAGCATTATAGCACTAAAATTACCAAGGGCTATATTTTTATCACTGTTTCGCCTGCGATTATGTGCGTAAAATTCTTATTTGATCTTAAATTGAATATAATCAAGATGTTGCGGTTGTTGTTGTTTGTGTTTTTTTGCAACAATTAGCCTGGTTGTGGTGATGAATAATATGTGAAATATGCTCTTTAGTTTTAAAAGTCCACCATTCAAATACTTTGAGTATTTCTTTGCGAACTGTGGGAATGGCGAGTTATTAGCAAAAACAGAATATTATTCTGGAAATTCTCGCCTGGTTATAAATATTGATTGGAATTATATCTGATAGATATGTTATAATTGAACGCTCACTCACTAATAGTGGTCGGCAAATAAAACTGGGCTGGTAATGAGTTACTGAATGGAGAAAAGTAAGATAATTATCATGGGAGATATGTAATGAAAAGAAAAATAAAATCCACAAAAAACCTATGGATTTGTGGATTTTGCCTAACCGTTCCGCTGGTTGGGTATGCGGCGGAAACTCCTACGATTGTAAACAATCAGGCAGAGAGTTCACCGGTGGTTAAACTAGATGTATTGGGTAGTCCAAATAACCAGTATTCCCATGAACTGGTTCATCCACGACCCAAAACCCCTCCTGTAGAAGCACCGGAAAATGCTGCGGCGGTTGCGACCGAGGAAGCTGAAATTGATCGCCTAAAAAATGCCTATATTTCACCATACAACTATCTTCAAGATCCGATTGCGTACAATATGGGGACTAGCTCAGTTGCGGCGGGACCAAATGGAACTTTCCATATCGGGGTTAGCTCAGTAAATTCGGCAAGCGTCCGGGTTGATTCACAAAATTATTCGGTATTCTCTGAAACTGGTGAAGTGTGGGGACAAACTGAACGCTGGGGTGGATTGGCTCTCGGTGGAACGTTAAGTGGTTCGGCAACGGCTCAGCAAATTGGGCAACCAAATACTTATGCCACAACCGGATTACTGATTCCCTCACAGGCTTATTTAGACTGGCAATACAAGGATGTTTTCGAGATAACCGGCGGTAATGTTATTCTAACTAATCCATGGGTTAATTCGATCAGTAATTACCCGGGTGCAACTTATGCCAATAGTAATGCACCATTTCAAGCGGTACAGGCGAATATTCAAGTGAATAAAGACTTGTTATTGACCGGTTTTCGGGCGTTTACCTATCAGCAATACCCGAATAATTGGTTTAACTATGAAACTTTATATAATACATCGGGAGATTATCAGGGACTTGCCCAAACTCCTGGTGCAACCGGTGTCGGAGCGACTTGGAATCCAACCAATAATTATAATTTCAATCTGTGGTACTATAATTTTATTGGTCAGGCGGATATGTGGTACTTTGATAATCACTATCATCAAAGTATCAGTAAAAATGTCAGTATGGATTTTGGTATTCAGCTCTTAAACCAAACTTCGAGCGGTGATGTTTTTACTTCTTCAACCTATCAGAATATTCAAGGGCAAACGACCCAAACTCCTGGTGTTGCCGGTAATGCGGTAGGTGCCGAATGGGCAATTAATACCGGAAACAATACCATTTTATTTGCCTATAACAATGTTTTTGGAACACCGGGATCACTGCTTAATGGTGCGATTATTACGCCTTATACCTATGGGCTGGAAACTGACCCGCTATATACCACGCCAGCGTTATCGAGTATTGCCGAATTAGGTTCCGGAAGTGCTTATCTAATTAAAGATACCATGCATTTTTTGGATAATAGTCTCAAAGCCAGTTTGGCTTTTTCGCAATTTTATGTCAATCAGGTGGCGGCTTGGCAGCCTGGAGTCCAGACTGAATATGATGCTGCACTACAATATACAGTGCCTAAAACCAATCTCAATATCTGGACGCGGGTTGTGTATGTTGATACTTCGCAAAATGCCGGTGGCAGTTTTTGGCAGCCGCGCTTAATCGTCAACTGGACATATTAGTTAATTAAACAACAATAATTTTTAGAAAGGAGCTGGCATAATGCGGATTTTCAGCTTTGCCAAGGATAAATTTAATATCCCTACTATAATCATAATACTGGCAATTATGGCTGGACTGATTCATTTATTTTCATATTTGATTCCGTTTACCGATGATGCTTTTGTCGTTACTAATTCTCAACCGGTAGCCGCCGATGTTGCCGGTTATATTCAGGATATCTATGTGCAAAACGGACAGGAAGTAAAAAAGGGGATGCCGTTATTTAAAGTATTTGATACCCCTTATAAATTAGCTTATCAAAAAGCTCAGGCTGATTATCAGGCTTCCCAAGCCAATGTTGAAGTAATTAAAGAGCAAACCAGCAAAAATATTTCCTTACTGGCAGCAAGTTCCCAGCAGTTAGCAAAATTACAATATCAATATCAATTGAAAAATGATCCTTCGGTAACGCGTTCAATTTCCAAACTTGATCTCCAAAATTTGGCTTATGATGTAAAAGCACAAAGTGATCAGGTTCAGGCGTTGAAAAATCAGATTGCAATAGATGAAAAACAATTACAACAGCAGCAACATATTGTCGCTGCGAATAAAGCTACGATGGACAATGCTAAAGTTAATTTGGATTTAACCTTGGTACGTGCCGGTAGCGATGGAATTGTTGATAATATGTATTTATCGGTGGGGGCACCAATTTCCCAACATCAGGCAGTATTTTCATTTGTTAATACCAAAGACTGGTTTGTGCAAGCGAATTTCAATGAAACCGATTTGCGTTATGCCCGCCCTGGCGATAAAGTCACCATCATTCTCCGGATGTATTATTTTAATAAAATTTTCCATGGTGTAGTAGTCAACCGTTTATGGGTTAGTGATCGCCAATTAACCTCACAACGTAGCCAACAGCAAGTTGTGCAAAATGAAAATGAGTGGCTGAAGCTCCCGCAACGCTTTCCGCTGCAAATTAAAATTTTAGATCCGGATCCGGCTTATCCATTAAATCCTGGTGCTAGTGCTTTTGTGTATATTCATACCCGCTAGATAGTGAGAATATCATGTTTCAGCGAATAAAAATGGCGATCCGCCACTACGATCCATACGCTTTTATGCAAGTAAGTGCCATGCAATGTATGGTAGTTACCATCGTATTATTTTTTGTAAATTTTTTCTTTGCGCCGTTTGCTTTTGATAGTGCACTACAGCTGCCGGTAATTGGTATTATTGCGTGTGCCACCGAGAAAAATTTCAATCTGCGGATGAGAAATACCTTCATTTATTGTATATTGTGTATTATTTACTCGTTTATATTAAGTAGTATCATTGAATACCGGACGTTAACGGTCTTTGCCGTTGGGGGCATAGTTTTTGGATTATTTATGCTTTGCAAGAATAAATATCCCTATTTATGGGGGATTGTCGTCTTAATGCAAGTAGTGGTTTATACCCAGATGCGGATAAATTATGGTAGTAATTATTATATTTTACTTAACTATGGCGTTAGTTTTGCGCTCGCGACGGCTATTGGTTTAGGGGTTATGTATTTCTATCCACGAGTATATTTTTATCGGGTGTGGTTGCGCACGGTTAGTGCCACTTTGCGCGAATTTGCTTACAATTTTGAACAAATAGCGCATGGTGAAATTGACCATAATTCATTGATGTTTAACAATTTTTATCAAATGTATGATTTTACACTTAGTCTAGGTAAACGTGAGCATGGCTTTAGAGCGCGGAAACTGGCGCTGCGGATTACGGTTATTTATTCGCATCTGATTGTGTTAAGTAATAATGCGGTTGATAATCAAACGCTGTTACTGGAGTTGGCTGAGAGTTGCCGGCAATTGGCCAAAGCCATTGAAACTGAACAAGCTGCGGTAATTAATGCAATAGATCAACCCGAAAAATTAAACCAAGATTTACAGGTAACTATCACCAACGTTGAACATTTATTTAGCTTGTGGAATCGATCATGTTTAAGAGTTTAGATATTTATACCCGGCGTTATTTGCAAATTGCATTGGCATATATGCTGTTTGTAGTAATTGAGCAGGGATTTAATTTACCGCATTCATCGTGGATTGTAATTATCGGGAGTATGATTTATATTGGCTTTAATCCCGGAACGGTGTTAAAACGTGCCTATTTGCGGCTTCCGGGCACGTTTTTAGGAATTTGTGCCATGAGTTTGATGTGGTACGTAATTCATTTTGACTACCGGATGGCGATCTTTTTTATGGTATTTATTGCCTGGGCAATGGTTTACTGTTTTGGTATGCGTTACTATTATTATCAGATTATTGCAACTTTGTTTTCAGATATTGGCATTGAATGGAGTAATTCAAGTACTTTTTCCTTGCAATATTATATAGTCGATCGCACCATGTATACGCTGATCGTGTTTGGAATTTGTATTATTCTTGAATATTTGTGGTTTGGGCGCGGTAATTTTACCACCTTGAATTATTATAACAAGCGCCAATTATTGCTTGAACAAATGTCCAAGGCCGAACAACAAATCGACAATAAACATCTTACCAAGCTGGAATTGTTTCGTTTGATTGGTTCTACCCGCAGTGGCTGGAATCAGATCCGGGCGCTGTTAAATGATGCTAAATATGAAAAAAATCAGGAAATATTAACCGATACATTCCCTGAGCGTGCTTCAGATCTTTTTCGTAAGATTGTTTACATCTGGCATTTGCAAAAAGATAATCCGGCGGATGTAAGATTGCCGCAACTACGCGCCGATGCCAAATTAGCATTTAGTGAGCTGCAGGAATTTGACAAAATCAGTCATTTAAGCGAGCATTAGCCAAGTGAGAAGAATACAATGAATTCAGTTCCGGATATCTTGTTTCTCAGGAACCCGTGTTGCGAGATAGCGTGTCTGGAGCAAGTATTAACAAAGTGAAAATATATTTCCTTAGGAGCATAATAAATGAAATTACGTCAAATTAATACTTTGGTATTAATCGGTTTTTCAGCATTGAGCCTGGCGGCCTGTGCTATGATTAATCCAACTTATACTAAACCAACAGTTGATACCCCCGCTGGGTGGGCAAATTTTACCCAGCCGATTCCCGCAGAGAGTAATATTGCCTATCTTTCGTGGTGGCGCAGTTTTAATGATCCGGTTTTAAATCAGCTAATCGAAAGTGGATTGCTGGTAAATAATTCGGTGCAAAAAGCTTTTGGTAGTTTGGAAGTGGCTCAAGGTCAGCTAAAATCGGTCGAATTAAGCTGGATACCGGGGATAAACCTCTATGCCGGATACTCTAGCAATCCAGCCTTTGGCTATCCCAACTATTTTTACGGTGCATGGCCAGCCTACTCTGCATTCAATATTTTTAGTACTCTCTCGCAGCAAAAAGCCGCTAAAATTAATGTAGAGGCTCAGCAATATGCTATTTCTGCGGCCAAACTAACCTTTATTGGTCAAGTTGCCAATAGCTATTTTACCTATATTGCCGAGGTAGAGCGCTTGAAATTATTGAAGCAATATATTGATGATTTACAGCAATTATATGGTATCCAACAATCTGACTATCATGATGGAATTGCCGCTGATCAACAAACCGATGCGCTTAAACAACGAGTTCTGGAGGTTCAAGCTCAGCAACAACAAATTGAAACTAATATTTTAAAAGCCCAAAATGCCTTACGTTATTTGATAAACCAGAATCCCGGTGCAATTATCAGCAATGCCGATTTTGGTAAATTTAATACCCAATTCCCCGAAATTGGCAACCAACCCGCGACGGTTTTAGCCAATCGTCCAGATGTGTTGCTGGCTGAAACCCAGTTTAAACTGGCGACCCAAAATGTTGGTGTTGCCGCATCACAATTATTGCCGAATGTTCAACTGGATTATTTTGGCGGACAGTCTGATGTCGGCGTAAATGGAACTAATGGTATTTACACGCCAACTACTGATGCTTATCTTAATTGGTCGATTAATCCGGCAGTCTTTGGTAAAATCAGTAGTATGACCGGTACCAAAAAAATTGCCTACGCCAACTATATTGATACGGTAAGAAAAGCGTTGCACGATGTTGATAATGATTTATTAAATCATCGTGATGCCAACCAGCGCTACCTGCTGATTTATCAGGCATATCAAGCAGCAAGCGATAAATATCAGCTTAATGCGGCATTATATAAACGCGGCATTATTTCCTACAATGATACACTTAACGATAAATTAAATGTTGATCAGGCGGCGATTGCGCTGAATCAAATTAAACTTGCTCAAATGACAACTTTAGTTAATCTCTATCAGGATCTAGGTGGCGGCTATAATTATAATAAAGCTCCCATCAAATAATCAGGCGTAGTCAACATGATATTTCGTGAAATTAATACCGTCTTAAAAGCCAACTTGAGTGCTACCCAGCGCAAGATTGTATTGCTTTCTTCGCTTGGCAGTATGCACGAGTATTACGATTTTATTATGTTTGGCTTTATGGCAGTTTATTTCGCGCAAAATTTGCTGGCAAGCTCGGTGGAGCATAATTTTGCCAGTTGTATTATTCTGGCGGTTTTTATTTTTGGGTATGTGTTTCGACCATTAGGAATGTTCTGTTATACCAAATTGTATTACCGGATTAACCGGGTGTATTTATTAAATCGTATGACTTCGCTATTGATAATTGTTGCCAATTTAATGATTGCCCTAATTCCGAATCGGGAAAATTTTACTACACTGTGGGTGTTAATCTTTGCCCGTGCCTTGCAAGGATTTGCCCGTGGTGGGGAAGCACAGGCGGAATTTGGATTTTTACATGTCGCGCTGAGAAATAAGCGTGGAATTGCCGCTTTTGCCCTAATTGCCGGAGCGGAAATTGGGATTTTAGTGGCAATTTTGGTAAATAACGGTCTTAATCATCTTTTAACTATTGCACAAATGCGCACCTTTGGCTGGCGAATTCCTTTTTTGTTTGGCGTAGGACTAAGCCTTGCAATTTATTTGATTCGCTATCTTTTTAAAGTCAAAAAACCTCTGGCGAAAATGGTTCATATGCGCCCGAGCTGGTTAATTTATCGGCTGTATCCGCGGCAAATGTTGTTTACTTCGTTGCTGAGTGGCTTTCGTTCCAGCTTTGGCTGGTTGGTGCTATTGTTGATTCCATTGGTGTTTTATAGTCGTTCAAATTCTAATCATATCTATGTGGGACATTTGATGCTCTATTCTGCGGTGGGCAGTCTATTTAGTTCCTTTGTAATTTTTCATTGGGTAAAAATTAGTTATTCGCGGATAGTCTTACGTTATTTCATAATTGCGGCGATTGTGGCACTAATCGGGTTTGCGGTTGCGGTTAGCCATAATTTTTACATTGGCGGGAGTCTATTGATAGTCGGCATAGTTTCTGGCGGAACAGCGGTATTAAATATGCAAGTGGCGTTTTCCTGTTATCCGGATAGCGTGCGCTTAAGTGCCTTATCAATTTCATATAATTGGGGGCATACTATTATCAGTGGACTTATTTTACTGTTGATATTATCACTGGCAACAGTTTTTTATCATTTTGGGGCAACAAATCACCCCTTTCATTGGTGGCTTTTGTATAATATATCTATCGTTTTAATTTTAATGAGTATTTTGGTACTTATTGTTGAAGCAAAATTGCGAAACCTTAAATATTATACCGAGTCGTTAAATTTTATTCATAAGCAGTAACTTATATATTCACTCAAATTTGAACACACGTATGTGGAAATACTAATAGGCATTTTGCTGTAAAGCTTACACAGGTAAGTGAGCAGCGAAATAACGATCCTCTGATAATGAATTTGTTTGAGTATAGAATTAAGGATGAATTATAATGTTAATTAAACGTGTTTCAAAAAAAGAACAAAATAGTAATTCCAGCAAGCAAAAGATTCTGGATGCGGCGCGAATCGTTTTTGCTCAAAAAGGTTTTGAAGGTGCGACCAGCCGTGATATTGCCGAATTGGCAGGGTGCTCGGTCGGATTGATTTTTAAATATTACAATGATAAGCAAAACCTGTTCAAAATACTGGTAGTTGAATGGTTTAGCGGTAATATGGCATCGTTGCTGCAATTACCGAGTTCAACATCGCTGGCAGAAGAAATTAACTTGTTGGTTGATTGGTTTATTAATAATTTTACCGAGCGTAAGGATTTACACAAGATATTTTTATTTCAGCGGTTTAATGTTAGTTTTCATAATAATTTTGTCTCTGAGCACCAAGAATATTTGCAGCAGCGGCTGGAAATCATACAGCGGCGTTTAAGCCCGTACATAGAAGCCAAACAATTACCACCAGATTTGGATATTAATCAATTATGTGAAATTATTCATGGTTATATTTTGGTTGAGGTGTTGTTTCGGGATTTATCATTAGAAGAAATGGTATCAAAAAAGAAAACGTTTTGCCGTCTAATTTTGGCTGGTCTTAATTCCTGAAGCACAAATGTTTTAATGATTTATGGCACAAAGATAAATATTGTTAAATACTTACTCAAAATTGTGACTAAATACTATATCGGCTTATCAAGTTCTAAACTGTAAGTTTTGCTCCTTATCCTGCTTTTATATTTACCTAACATGTTTTATTGGATTCAGACTATATAAGAACTTCAATGAGAAAGATTATAGTCTTTATCTACGAATAAATTACCCCAGCTGGAAAGCTGGGGTAATAAGTCATGTACTATGCTTCTCTATCGTTTACCAATCCATAAGTCACTACCTTCCACTTTTCCGACCTTATGAGTAGCAACGATCGAGTCAGGATTAACCAGACCATATAAATTATCAACACCAGCTGGTTCATCTGCATGACCAGTAATATTTGCCCACGAACCATTTACATATGTCCAAATTTGAGTATTGTAATTATCAATAAGAGTTCCATCCATCATTACAAATGAATCATGTGTAGGATTCCCTCCCACAAAACTAACGCTGGTTGGTCCGCTCATGTTGCCAGTTTTTTTGCTCCAGGCATTATCATACCTTTCCCATAAGTTGGCATTAGTAGAGTCTTGCAAATCAGACATAAAAAATTGCGCTGGAGTCGCATTAGTTCCATAGACCATCCAACCATATTGTGGAGATGTGCTACCGTTGCCAGTAGTCATATTCGTCCATACACCACCAGCAAGAATCCAAACTGAATAATTATCATAGTTGGATGGTCCTGCATCATGATTATTACGGATAATCATGCTATCATTTTGTGGCGTTCCAAAAATTGCGCTAACATCTATAGGTGTTCCAGATAGTGTTGCACCACTAATTTGTGCCCAAGCACTACCATTATAAACCCATAAATCATTATTGGCATTTGGTCCTGTGGTAAATAAAATAGAAGTGCTGGTGGAGTCTCCATAGAATGTACCCCCCATAGTGTTAGCGTAAGAATTTGGCGGAGTGGTTCCATCACCAATTTTATTCCAACCTGAGCCATTATAAAACCAGATATTACCGGTATTGTCATAGATTGTAATAGCGTTTGGCTGTGCGGCGTCCTTGGATAGCATATAGGTGTTTGTAGGTTGGTTAATGCCTCCAGTTAATTTAGTCCAAATTTTGTTATTATACATCCATAATTGATTATCTGTAGAATCCGTACCCACAATGAAAGATGAGTTAGAATTACCCACAACACCACCAAAACTCGCTCCAGCTGGACTGTTTGCGGAAGCTTCTGGATTTAACAACTTAGACCAAATGCCATCTTTATAACTCCACAATTCACCATTCTCTGTAGACCAAAGGACATCAGTCGGTGTTGGTGAAGTACCAAATAGAACTTGCCCAGCACCTGGCGTTCCATTTTCGCTATTACATAGTTGTGACCAACTTCCATTTACATAAACCCATAAGTACTTATTGTAATCAGTAGGAGCATTATCTGCAGATACAACTATACTTTGTGGTGTTGGTGAGCCATAGACATCACGTATATGGGCTGGTTGATCAGTACCGCCAGTTATCAATGTCCAGAATTTGGTTGGTGCTGGTCCCGAAGTCGGACTAACTGTCGGACTAGGAGTTGGAGTCGGATTAGGAGTCGGTACCGGCAATGGATTAACATTCTGACTGGTTCCACCGGTACTAGTCTCAGTTTGACCACTTGGGTTTTGGGCGGTTACCAAAACTGCATTAGTTGTCGGTGCTACACTGGTATTGATTAGCTCATAAGTAACTTTGATTACTCGTTGACCATTGAGTAATTCATCAGCTACAGTAACTCTAACATTCGGACTGGAACTAGTCAGCTTGATTTGTGAAGCCGTCAGGTCACCAATGTTGTAAAGATAACCATATTGAACCGGATTAGTTTGAGTTAAATAAACCTGATTCGGAGTTAATTGTAAG
>CAZATM010000146.1:0-13564 GCA_964488065.1 uncultured Neisseria sp. | reverse complement strand
CGAACTCGCGACCCCAACCTTGGCAAGGTTGTGCTCTACCAACTGAGCTATTCCCGCAATTTGCGACTAGCTTCTTTTGTCGAGGTGGTTATTATGCCACAAAGCAAAAACCACTGTCAAACCTTTTTAGAATAAATTTCCAACTAAAAAGCAAAGTCACTGATTATAAATTAATAATCAAACATCAAACTCGCACGATCATCCACTTGGGAGTTTTAAATCTGGCTAGACGTAAATAAAAATAGACATAAAAACACACATAAAGAACAATACCCAGCAACATAATCAAATTTGACTTGTAGAAAAATATAACCAGAAGCGTTTGCGGCAACATAAAAAATAGCATTATCGGCATCACCCGGCAATTCCGCCACAATAACGGCAGATGTTTCGGTAAGCAGCGGTCAAAAACCAATTGATGCAAATGGAGATTATCTGGCTGCATGGCACGGGTTTTATGGATAAATTTGCGGCGTAAAATCGAAAATACCGTTTCAGTAAACGGATGTGCAACCAACAACAATACCGCGAATGGCGAAATAAGATGATGATGTTCAACTAAATTAAGACTGATCAACGAAATAATAAATCCCAACGAATAGGACCCGCCATCACCTAAAAATAATTTGCCATGCGGATAATTAAATACAAAAAAACCTAAAATCGCGGCGATTAAACTCAGTGAAATAACCAGTAAGGTGGTATCGCCCAACAAAAAAGCCAAATAAGCTAATGCTGCAGTATTTATAATACTCGCGGCTGAAGATAATCCATTATAACCGTCGATGATGTTATAAGCATTTGATATTCCAATTACCGCGAAGCACGTGATCAGGATTGCCGCGATATCGAAGCTCAACACATAATCCAGACGATGATCGCCCAAATGCCGAATCAACGGCATCGTCCCGGAAATATAAACAGCATAGAGAATCGCAAATAACATAAAACCGATTCGAACCACCGGCGAAACCGCTTTAGATAAATCCTCGGTCAAACCACCAAAAAAAACAAAAAAAAGCGAAGTAATTAATCCGGCATAAAAACCACTCCATGGCAAGCCTAGATTTGCTGAATACAAAGCGCCAAAAACCAAGCTCACAAATAATGCCACGCCGCCAATCCGTGGCACTTGATGAGTGTGCATTTTTTGTATCCCATCAATTTGTGAATCTAAACTAAGCTGACTATGTATTTCATTGGTGTAAATAATCATTTTACACATTAGCAATGAAATCGCCAATGTTACTACAATTCCAAACATGTTTCATTCCTAAAAAATTATACTCGGTATTTATCCGCAAATTAGTTTTATTTATCAAGGGGAAGGATATAATGCTCCCACTTGTCAAGACATATTCCACTAATATTATCAGAACAAGCTAAGCTGCCAATTGTTCTACATCTCGCTGATAAATGTATTGAAACATTATACCAGAATTTTCTGCCACACTTGCCAAATAAACCTTCATCGGTGTTTGGTAATCATGACTTGAATGTAGCCGTTTTTCATTGTAATAACCAATGAACCTTTTTACAGAGTTTTTCAGCTCTTTCACCGTCTCAACTCCATCCATAAATATTCCACAGTATTTTATTGTCCGCCAGAAGCGTTCAATCCAAATATTATCCGCCCAACGACCTTTTCCATCCATTGATATTTGTATATTATGCTTCTTCAGCTCATTTATCCATGCATGAGAAGTAAATTGCACACCTTGGTCGGTATTGAATATTGCTGGTGCACCATATTTGGCTATGCAACGCCTCAAACACTCAAGATAATCATCAACTTCCAAACTATGACTTATCGTATAACCTAATATTGCCCGGCTGTATACATCAATTATTGCCAGCAGGTACATCGCGCCATGCGGTAATTTAAGATACGTAATATCTGTTACCCACACAAGATTGGCTCTTCCCACCATTAAATTGCGTAATAAATATGGGTATTTATACTCGGGCTTCTTATTTTTACTAAAGTTACGTTTCGCTATAATCCCCATTATTTTTAGCTTAAGCATGATGCGCCGTACCCGTTTATGATTTACGGTCATGCCATGATACTCGCGTAAATAATGCGTTATCATCCGATAACCCAAGCTTTGGTCTTCTCCCCATATTTTGTGCACCAGACAACATAATTGGCTATCGTCTCGTGGATGAGATTTATAATAAACGACACTTCTCGCGACACCCAGTAAACTGCATTGGCGCGACACGGGTAAGTCGTACTCTTGATGATGTTCACGGATAAATTTAGCTACATTTAAATCAACCCGTGCGCACCCAAGAACTTTTTTAGAAAATCAACTTCCATATTTAGCTCGCCGATCTTCTGATACAGTTTACTTTCTTGCGGTGCTTCCTCTTTACGTTTTCCGCTGTCAAATACCTCTTTACCGCGCTCCAACAACTCTTTGCGCCAGTTACTTATCAACGATTTTGAAACGTTGTATTTTATAGCTAATTCATCAAAGGTTACTTCACCTCTAATTGCTTCCAATGCCACTTTGAATTTGAACTCATTTGAGTAATTTGTGCGTTTTGCCATTTTGTCAGTTCCTTACTTTTAATTATAGGCAATTCTATCAAATCTGTTCATATTTGTGGTGTCTCTTTTTTAGGGGGCATTATAGGATTTTACCGGATTTCAGTTCAGACAAAGTTAATCCGCTAAGAAATTGACAATGCGGATAATCTTTGAACTTAACCCAGTCGCCACCCCATTCCAAACCAATTTGATTGGCAATAGCTCCGCAGAGTTTAAATAGTTCAAGATTATTCCACTGCGGTTTAACATCTTTTAGCGGGACAAAATCAAATGCCAAGCGATAATTATGAATTGATTCGCCGCCCTTGGCATTAGTAACTATCGGTGTAGTTTTATCTGAGCGACCTTTTGCATAAAGGAAGTCCTGATATTCATTATCACGATAGGTTGAAGTAATCATAACGTCAATATTGGCAAGAGTACACTCAGCAATAAAAAGGTTACACAATTTCTGTACAACCGGATGCAGATCTTCAATTTTTCGCGAGTTTATCATTAAATTAATATCACTTGCATCTATAGCCATACGTTTTTAAAAAATGGTTATTGATTTTTTTCCGAGAAAAATCAAATAGCCAACCCCATTTATTGAAATATTTAATCGCAGACTTAACATGGTAAACCATAAGTTTCCGATTTTTGTAAGAACCCTTAGCGTATTCATGTACAACTTGTACAGATGGTAAAAATATGGTACTATATTTTGTGTGAATTCTTCGGACTAGATCAAAGTCTTCAAGATACATAAAAAACCGAGAATCAAACACTCCGACATCAGCGAGAACAGAAGTACGTAAAAACATAAAGCAACCAGACAATAATGGAACATTCATCTCTTTTGAGTAATCGATATCTAATAAATTATATTTCCGATCAAACTTATGAGAAATTGTTCTCGGCAAAAATCGCCTACTAAACAAAGCGATCGGATGTGGTAATAATTTACACAAATGTTGTCGCGAACCATCCGGATAACGAATATCCGGCATTGCTAAACCAACATTTGAGTTTTCATCCAAATATTTCATTAACTCAAATAAAACATTTTGCTCTAGCCTGATATCTGGATTTATAACCACATGATATTTCACATTTTCATCTATTGATTTTTGAATAGCAATATTATGTGCACTACCATAACCAAGATTGCGCTTAGAATGAATATATATAATTTTTTTATGTTTATGAGCAAATGTTGATAGTGCTGTGTGAATAGAATTATCTACTAAATAAATATGTTTTATTAAATTACCTTGCAGCAATAAATCATCCAGCAATTTATTAACTTGACCTTCTTGATTATTAAAAAGTACAATAGAAATATTTATCATATAAATAGTAACTTATATAAATTTTGGTACTCTTCTGCCATTATCGCAGAAGAAAAATACCTATTAAATGCCTCTTGGCATGCTAATTTTATTTCATTTGTCTTTTGTGGTACTACGTCAAATACATCAACTAAAGACTCATCAACCAAATAGCAAGTTCCACTGTTAACTGTATGATAAATCTCACGATGTGGTGCAATATTAGAAAGAATTAACGGCGTTCCTACGGACAAACTCTCAAGAGCAACCATTGGCAACCCCTCAGCCAATGATACCAATATCAAATAATCTGCCAACATGACATACTCAAATGGATTGAATTGAAATCCTGTAAAAATAATATTTGAAAACGAGGCATATTTTTCTTTTAGTTCAAATTCTTGTGGTCCACTACCAACCACATAAAAAACACTATCTTTGCTTTTTTTGGAAGCAAGGAACTCATCTAGCATATACTTAATTCGTTTCCGCTTCATTAGTCGTCCAATAAAAACAAAATTATACCTATTCGTTTCGCCGTGATATTTATTACTCACCACAGAAGTTGCAACACCATTTCTAATAGATTGACTAAATATACCCTTACCATTTAGATACTCTTTTACGCTATCAGAACAAGCAACTATTTTATCAAAATATCTCAACAAAAACAGGTGAACTTTAGCAATGATTAAGCCTTTAACTCCATACTCAAACTTATAATCAACATCAAGAAAACTATGTACGGTAGTTATTTTTTTCTGACCCACACTCTTTGACAAAATATTAATAACATCTGCTGAAAATCCCGATGAATGAACTATATTTGGCGTTATTTCTTTCAATTTTTTATTAACTTGATTTAAACGCTTTAAATAAGAACCTTCGTTATATTGGTAAACCATGATTTCTTTATTAATTTTTAAAATGGCATTCAATAATGAGTCGCAGGCTTCAGCTTTAAATGTCATTATTGAAACACGATAAATCTTAAAATCAATTTCACGTAATAAGTTAAATAATACAACATTTGGCCCCTGCTTAATCAAAGAAGATACCAGATAAACCAAATTAATCTGTTTTTGCTTTAGCATAGTATAAATCTTTTATAACTGAGGTGTTAACAGAGCGCTAGAGTCAACATAAAATTGAGAACTAGCCAGCATTAATAATAATATAAACATCAAAATACTCCTTATATCAACATTAAAAATCGTGAGCTGCCGCTTGTTTATATGCACCACTTCTGCCAGCAATAAATTTTCAAACCCAGTTACATAACTAGCAAATCTATTTGCAAATAGACCAATATTTGAGAAAACAACGATCCATAACACTCCGATTATATACAAATCAATATAACATCCATTATTCATATTTAACTCTACTAGATCTTTACGCACGGATATAAGCACTAATGAAAAAAACACTCCTTTTAAAACAACCGGATTGGTAAAAATTCCCCTATCTGCGATGTCATTAGCCCGATATAAATATGCTGCAATGTGTGTTGATATTTTTGCAAACATTTCTTTCAGCACAAAATCACCAAAATGAGACAGATATAAAATTATACAGAAAGATAATAATAAAATGTACTTATATCGATTAATTAAAAATTTATGCAGAATTTTATTTAATAACAATGCAAATAGCACAAATACACTTGCAGATTGAATCAATATTGCAACAATCAGTAAGCCATAAAATTTAACATATCGCTTATTACACCACATCGCTGGAAGGTACCATACAATAGCACTAGCTAATGCATTTCTTAACTGGTTAAAATCCTTAGCCCATAAAAAATGAGAAGAGTATAATAATATAGCCAGCCAATATAACTCTGTGTTCTGCCTTAAAAAATTAAACGTTAGAAATATACTTATGATTGTGAGGATTGAAACAAAATATAAACCATTATTACTTATCAAACTGTACCAAATTTGCATAATAAAGACATACAACGGTTCGAAGATTAGTGCATTAATTAGCAAGCGGTAACTACTTCCCCTATAATCATAAATAGAGTCAGACAAGAGTTGAAATGCTTTTATATAATTATTAGTATCATTATTGGCTATACCAATCTCTTTATTTAACGCAATATAAAATAACCAAATAAAAACTATTAAAAATAAGATTTTAAAAATCAATTTTTCAAACAATATCTTTAACTCTGTGTCACGTGACAACACTACAATATAATATTGAATCAATGAAAGGACACATATGGCAAAAAAATAGAACAGTATCATTTAGCTAAATCCAATAAATGGATTATTTCTAATTTAAGCTTAGCTAAACCAGCTTGCTGCAAAATGTTTATTTTTTTAATAACATCAATATTCGTTTGAACAATTTTACAGATTTTTTCATCATCAAGAACAACACCATCAATTAGGTCAGTATACTTAACATACATGTATCCTAAATTTAAAAAATCACCAATATCTTCAAAATCAACAATAGGAACGACACCATACAACATATATTCAATCAATTTTGTTGGGCATGAAACCTTATTTAAAATATGATTGTCGCGTATGACAAATCCAAGTTTTGAATCAAGCAAATACTTGCTAACTTCAGATGGTGCTATTGAAGAAACATCTGTATAATCAGGAAACTTATAAATGTGATTTAAATCACTCAGAAAAACTTTAGCATTTTTGTTTGGGTACATCTCCAATACTTGAATTACCTTATTCAAGCACTGCCACCTATGGATACCACCTACATAAATAAAATCAATTTTTCTAGTATTTAGCTTAAATTCATCGATTATTTTTCCTATTGTAACCATTGGTATCAAAAAAATATGTCTATTAATTTTCCATTTTTGTGTAATATGATTAGCTAAAGCCTCAGATACACTAACCAAGAAATTTGCTCTCTTGACTATTATCATCTCTAATAATGAATATACCTTAAACAATATTAAGTTATTCTTAGTAAATAAAACTTCCTCTGGTAATGCTCCATGAAGTTCTACAAAAACTTTCGCTTTAGACATAAACAAAACAGGAAATATAAATCTAGTGTTATAAATACTATGCACATAGATTAATTTAGCCTTTAATATTAAATATATAATAAATGGAAAATATACAATATTTAACCTATACTCTTTGAGAGTTCCTTTTTTTGTTCTTTGTGGAATTAAATAT
This sequence comes from uncultured Neisseria sp., assembly GCA_964488065.1. Taxonomy (GTDB): domain Bacteria; phylum Pseudomonadota; class Gammaproteobacteria; order Burkholderiales; family UBA11063; genus Aquella. The sequence continues at coordinate 6,527 of CAZATM010000146.1, read as the reverse complement.
TTTCTAAGGCTTACATATAAGTATACCCTAGATATATTTTTAAATAACTCATCAATTTGAAAAATACGGTGGGCAAACCCACCTTTTGATTCTAAACTATTAGGAAAATACGCTAGAAACAGCACAACTATCTCCAATTCTTTATAAACATCGTTCTAAATATTGCAGAATTTGTTCAGAAGTATTACCTGTTCCATATGGATTCTGGGCATTAATTCTTTGCAAATAATACTCTCTATCATTCAAGATTTTATTTACACTATCTATTATTAATTGCTTATCTGTTCCGACTAAGATAACACTTCCAGCATCAACGGCCTCTGGTCGTTCAGTAGTATCACGCATCACAAGTACTGGTTTTTTTAAACTCGGAGCTTCTTCTTGTACACCACCCGAATCTGTTAGAATTAAATAGGCATTTTGCATCAAAAAAACAAATTGCTGATATTCTTGTGGTGCTATTAGTTTAACATTCGTGACATTACCCAAAATTTCATTAACTGGTTGCTGAACATTTGGATTTAAATGTACAGGATAAACTAGCTGAATATCAGGATGAGATAATCCAATTTCTTTAATTGCCTCGCAAATATTAATAAATCCAACTCCGAAATTTTCACGACGATGCCCAGTAATTAATATCATACGCTTAGAAAAATCTAAACCCAAATTTGTAAAATGTGATATCAATTGCTTATTTAATTCTGGATTAGCTTTAATTTTATTTATTGTCCATAGCAATGAATCTATAACCGTATTACCTACTACTTCAACATTTTTTGTTATATTTTCACGCAATAAATTCGATTTACTCACTTCAGTAGGTGCAAAATGATACTCAGCAATGCCGCCTGTCAAAGTACGATTAATCTCCTCAGGCCATGGACTATAAATATCATGTGTTCGTAATCCAGCTTCAACATGAGCAACAGGGATACGTTGATAGTACGCCGCCAAACTTGACGCTAATGTAGTAGTAGTATCACCATGAACCAAGACGCAATCTGGCTTAAAGTCAACGAATACTGGGCGTAAACCCAATAAAACTTTAGAAGTAACATCGTATAAATCTTGTCCATGTGCCATGATATTTAAATCATAATCAGGTACAATTTCAAAAAGTGATAGCACCTGGTCTAACATCTGGCGATGCTGCCCTGTTACACAAACCCGCACTTCAAATTTATCTACAAAATGCTCACGAGCATAGTTAATAATTGGAAGCATCTTTATTGCTTCTGGACGAGTACCAAAAATGAATAACAGTCTTTTCACTATTTAATCTACCCCTCCAATTTAATACAAAGAAGCCAATTTATAACTTCTTTCTCTGCGGTTTATGGCAAAAAGCAAATGAATAGCATTCACCACATAAAAAAATAAATTTAGAAACCTTGTTCAATACGTAATCAAGAAATAGAAAAATTTTAAGTATTGATTTTGGAAATTTTAGGATAGGATATAAATATACCCAATACACTAAATATTTACTGTAGTACTTATTTAATTTCTCAGCGAGATCTTCTTCATTAATAAAATTTCTATTATTATTTACTCTAAGATTATAAACCCAATATATACAAGGACCTTTTATAAGCTCTTTGATTAAAATATCTTTAAATAAATGATTTTCTCCAAACCTATTTGATAATATTTCTGATATGTTTTTAGCAAAAACATCAAATATTTTATAGCCACCACTATTATTTTTAGGAACCAAAATATATGGATCTTCGCAAATAATAAATTTAGTGCCCATCTCTATTGCACTAAGCACCCACAGGAGTTGAACCAAATAAGATCCATAATACATTTTTAAATTATTATTATTTATTTGTGATTTGACCAAATTTTTGTTAATAATATTACCAGAAATAAATGTAATGTTATGATGCACCTTTTTGATAAACAATGTATTACTATAAAAGACTTTAACGTTCACACTTGAATCTTGTCTCGAAAAAGCTCTATTGTGCCCATCCATTGTATATGGGATATATACTAAATCAGGATTCTCCAGCTTAAGTATATTGAAGATTTTATCAAGCGTACCGTGTAACAATAGATCATCATCCCCCATAACCCAAACGTATTCACCTGATGACTGAATAAAACAATTGGCAATATTTCTATCAGGACCTAAATTTTCTGTCTGGCAAAAATATTTTATCTGCAAGCCTAACAGCAAATATTTGTCAACCACTTCTTTAGTATTATCATTTGATGCATTATCAGAAACAATTAGTTCTAAATATTCACTAATATTTCCATATTCAATCAAAATTGAATTTAATAGAACATCCAAATGGTTTGCACGATTATACGTTGGTATTGCAATAGTTAATTTTTTTTGACTTTCTAGCATTTCTTGTTCCCTTTTATATACGCAAATGGTAATATCCAACCTGCGGTCAGAATAAATCCTAGAATCAAAGAATACATTACACCATTTAGAGCATATTTGCCTATAAACAAAAACATCAACAATATTGTTACGACTGCTTGCAGCGGCGCAGTTAACATTAACATTTTTACTTGGTTGCGACTTTGAAGCGCAACACATATGAAATCTACAAAAACCCGTATGCAATAATACAAGCAAAAGAGCCCAATCAAACCAATGGGAAACTCAACACTAGACTTTGCAAGCAATGCTGAAATATATTCACGCAAAAACAGAATGAATATAGATGACAAAATCACATATGCTGTGGCAGAACTAATATATTTGAATAAAATCAAGTGAGCTTTTTTATAATCTACTTCGTTACCTTTCGCATACAATTCAGCCAAAACTGGCCATAGAGCAGCCAAAAGAACATTATATCCAAATGCTACGAATAAATAAATTTTATTAATAATGCTATATGTCACAATATCACGTTGGTTAAGCAGCTTTGCAATAAAGATATAATCAACACCTAACACAAAATTAGAAGTTACAATCACCCAGAAAAAGTTCTTTGACCTATTTAGGATATCAAGATACATTTTAATTAATTCTTTATTTGGCTTTAGTTTAACTTGTCGCCAATTAAGTTCTAATCTCGTAAACAACCACATTGCAATCAATATCTGAGGTAGCAACATTATTGTAATGATAAGCTCCGGAGTCGCTCTCATGTTTAAAAATCGCGAAAATATAAAAACAAGTGCAAACCAAATTAAATTCCCAATTGTCTGATAAAAATATCCAATGTAACCTTTATGATTCGCAAAATATATTTTATAAACCACATTTGAATTAGTAAATAAAATATACAAGGAACCAGAAACTAATAGTAAATATTGATAATGATTAAATGTTTTGTTAAAAAATTGATTTAACCCAAAACTAATAGGTAAATAAATAATAATACATATCAGCGTAATCTTGATCAATAGAGAAATATATAATTCAAGCACTCCATCTAACGGTTTGTTTTTTACTCGTGATGCAGATATTTCATTTTGTAGAACACTACCTATACCTAACTCAGATAATGCAAACCAAGAAATTAAACCAGAAGCAACAGAAAAAGCCGCATATCCATCGATCCCCAACAGCTTAATAAAAAGCGGAATCGTAACAATTTGAACTAAAGCAGATACGATGCGATTAGACCATCCTGCAGAAGCGATCAATAAAGTTTTTGGTATTTTCATGATTTATTGATTTTACAAAATGCTCCAATTATGCAAGATTTTTTCAATGTATGGCTCTTAAGTTGTAAGATTGATAAAAACCTGCTAAACCCACAATTATATTTTCCAGCTTATACACGTTTGGATTTCTAATAATAACATTTAGCTTATTAACATTCGGTACATAGTAATTAACCGCCGCAGAAGTAATGTTTGGCGTAATTACCTTAGATTTACCACTTAAAACCTTAACCACCTTATTCGCCAAATCAGGCAAACTTATTGCATCATCGGAACCCAAATTATAAACTTCATAATTACTAGCGCGAATAGTCGCTAAAATTAATACCTCAAATATTTGCCGAGCCAAATCTGAGACCGCTAAATACGAGCGATAAACTCCAGATCCCGACCTCACAACAATATCTTCGTTATTGAGAGCTTTCTGCACAAATTCACCAATGGCAAAATGGCGGGCTTCTAAATATGCTCCTGCAAAACAAAAACAACGCAAAGTGGTAACTTTCATATCTGCGCAAGCAGCTAAATAGGCCTGATGCTCACCACTTATTTTTGCAATCGCATAGGTATTTTTAGGGTCATCGAGCTTAGCTATTAATGGGAAATTTTCTGTCAAGCCAACCAGGTTTTGGTTTAATTGATAAACCGCACCGGAGCTAATATTAATAAAACTCTTTACTCTTGCTAATTTGGCAAATGACAATGCTTTTTTCGTACCATCAACTATTTCATCAAACAGTATTTCTGAGTCAGATTGTCCAACAACACTAGTTGCGGCATGAACAAAATAATCATATTCTTGGTTATTCCACTGCAGATCACGAATATCCGCTTGCACAAAATTTAACCACTCAGGGTTAGATAATTCCGGATACTGTTGTCTAAATTTCCGCTCATTGCGGGTTAAAATAGTCACTTGCTGCGGGTTAACATTATTATCAATTAAGAATTTAAGTAAATTTTTGCCAAAAAAACCAGTCCCACCAGTTATGAAGATTTTTTTATCAGATAGCAAAGTTAAATTAATGCTCCCTACGCTAGAATCATTGCTCATTATTCACCATTTTTTATCATAGGTATCAACATATTAGCAGCTAATTCATCCGCAGTTAAAACTGGTGATGGATTATAAATTGCTTGGTTATATTCCAATTTAGGGTAAACTCGGCAATCTCCATCAATAATATATTCAAGTAAGCAATTTTTTGCTGCCGCAAACGCTGCAAAATCAGAGCGATCAAAGGCTCTACCATTTGTCTGGTCAACTCTAAAATAATCTAAACTATATGCTTTGGCTAAATGTTCAAAATCAGGAACCAAATACCCACCCTCAGCCGTAGTCCCGACCATATTATTATTAAAATAAAGTTCCTGGAATTGGGTAATCATTCCCAATGCTTTATTATTAATGATGATAACTTTAATAGGCAAATCGTACTGCTTTATTAACATCAGGCTTTGCATCGCCATATGAGCACCACCATCGCCATTGATTGAATAAATTGTAGCAGCTTTCTTCTCTAGTGCAAACGCAACACCCAATGAAATAGGTAATGCGCTTCCCATTGCCCCAAGTCCACCAGAAGTATAAAAACGCTGATTTTGCGTCAGCTGCAAAGTCTGCATCGTCCACATTTGATTTTGCCCCACATCGGCACAAAATACATCATCTTGATGAGCGATATGATTTAAAAAAGTCATTAAATCGTAGGGTGCAGTTTTAATTTGAGTGCGCGCAACTTCTTGAGCTTGGCCATAGTTAATTTTAAGTTTGGCTAAATAATCTAACCATGTACTATTTGAGAATGGAACCACATGATTAACTAAATAAGTTAAGGCAGTCACCAAATCACAATTAATGTTGTGCTTATTTTTTAACCGACTATGCGTTAGCTCATTATCATCAATATCAATATGAACAATTTCACCGCTGCCTGCAAAACTCGCCAGTACGCCACCAGTCTGACGCAAATCTAAGCGAGACCCGAGAACTAAAATTAAATCAGCATTTGCAACCGCCATATTAGTACAACGATTTCCATATGAGCCTAACGTCCCTAGGTAATGTGGATGAGTCTCGTCACACGCGCTTTTGCCCATCAATGAAGATACAAATGGCAATTGGCTAATTTGCAAGAATTTACTTAATTCTTCAAATCCATTTGCGGCAGCAACACCACCGCCGACCAAAACCAAAGGTCGCGTAGCATTGTGTAATTTCTCAATAAGCAAGATTAGACTAGTTTCATTATCTTTTGAGAATTTATTAATTTCATCAGCAGTTCCAATGTCTTTTATCATATTTTCGTGAATAAACTCACGTTGAATATTCATCGGTAAATCAATTACAACCGGACCTTTTCGCCCAGAGGTGGCAATTTTAATTGCTTTCGCAAATTCTGCAGGTAGGTCTTCAATCTTATCTAACAGCTTCGCGTATTTAGTTATTGGCTTGACCATGTCAACAATGTTAGTTTCTTGAAAACCTAATTGACGGATTGGTGTTGTATATTTATATTCATAAGCATTGACCTGACCAGTAATGAAAATAACCGGTACTGAATCAAAAAAAGCATCTGCAATTCCAGTAATAAGATTGGTAGCCCCTGGTCCACTCGTAGCGATAGCTACTCCCAGCTGGCAATTTTGACGAGCATAGCCGACCGCAGCAAAAGCGGCCGTCTGTTCGTGATAGACTTGCACAAATTTCATGCTTAAATGTTTACTAATTGAATCGGCAAGGTGTGTAACCATCCCACCCTGATAGCCAAAAACCACACCGACCCCATGTTTTGCTAATAATTCGACAATAAAATCAGAGGCTTTGATCTTAGTCATATCATTACCTTTCAGAATCCGACACCACAAAACTGACCAATAAT
>CAZATM010000145.1:0-4449 GCA_964488065.1 uncultured Neisseria sp. | reverse complement strand
TCGCGGAGTATTCGCTTTAAGGATAAATTTGGCTATGATGCCTCCAAAATTCATGATTTATGGATGTTCTGGCTGATGTTATTCTATCCGCTGGCATTTTTTGTGATTACTTACGTACAGGCATAATCAGGATGCCAAGGTAAAGAATTAAAACCGGATAAATGAAAGCCCCGCAGTAATTGCGGGGTCTTGTTTTTAGGTTGATGTTTTTAATTATAACTTACATTGGCAAAGTTGATTGCTGGATTGTGTCCAGTCATCGCAATCGGAGCGGCTGCGCCATTGTAGAAAGTTTGGATATTATAGTTGCCGTGCCCCATTTGTTGTGTCATAGTAATTTCATCACCATTGCTAAACATTAGAGCTTCGTACGATCCGTAACCGGTTGCTCCATTCGGGTAAGAGCCTTCTCCTGAATTGTTTGGGAAAAACCCTTGTACACAGTTACTATCATTTGGAATGCAGGCAATTACCGGAGCACCAAAGTCTCCTGCGCCAGGGACATCCGCAGATATCATATATGCGTGCTGACCATCATCAACATAACCCCATTGACTACTAGGCGTATTACAGAATAAACATGTGTAAGTATTTGCAAAAATATCCAAAAATGAAGTGCTGGGGTCTTCAAAAAGAGCTTCACTGCCATTATTATTCCAACTAGAGTAATTCCAACCTATCAATGGTTGACCAATAAATGAAATATCTAAATTACCGTGACCATGATCAAGCGTCCCGCTTCCGATATTATAAATTAATTCATCTTGAGCACCATCGTATGAGGTTATAAACTGCATTAAAGGACCTAGTGTAGCTGGATTGACATCAAAGTCTAAAATATTACTCCCCGAATAATTGCCATAGCTCTTATTTGAAGTATTTCCTGCTCCGCAACGAATATAGCCATTTGATGATTGTAGATTATAGCTACCATTGATAATATTACACATTTTGGCGATATTACTGGTAGTAGTAATAGTCCCTGATTGTGTCGGATTGCGTTTATTTTGGCAAGTCATCCGCAATTGTGCACCATCCCAACCGTAGAGGTTCTTGGAATCAGCCATATCGGCAGTCAATGCTGAAGATTCAACCCCCTCAATCGAGCTTTCGCTAAAATTACAGTTGCTTTCCAGACTCGCCGATGGAATCGCGCCCGCATAGTAATTGAAAGCGTTTTGTTTGGTTGCGGCAAATAAAGCCTGTACAAAGCTCAACCGAGTGTTATAGGCTAATTGCAATTCTGCCTGCGCGGTTGCCAGATTAGTCAGATTATTGCTATTGGGGTCAACAGTCAGTAATGGTGCAATGTTATTGTGGTTGGCTGACTGCAAATTAACATAGAGATACAACCGTAATTGATCCAGATAATAAGCAGTAGTAAGAGCCTGAACAATTTGTAAATATTGAGTATCGAGCATTTGATCAAAACTTTGCAAATTGTAGAAAATATTAGTGCCGCTGCTTAATTGTACATTTTGGGTTAAATCATTATAGGCATTATTTAGCGCAACACTTAATAAGCAGGTACTGGCTAAATTTGGCATTGGATGACTAAGTGCATTTTGTGATGGATCATTCAAAACATAGTAAGTATTGCCGGTGGTTGATGGGTCGCAGGATAATTGTTGCTCGGTGGTATCAATAATGGTTGAAGTATATTCAGGAGTGGTAACCGAGATACTGTAATTATTAACATAATTGGTTAATGATTCAATTTGCTGATTTGAAAATGGTTGCGCATTACCGGTAATCAGAGCATTAACAATGGTAGTTGAGGACTCATTGGCCGGCAAAATGTATTGCACCAAGTTCTCTACATCAGTAACATTATCATTAATATTAACCAAGTAGTTGGAAATTGTTAAATTAGAATTTGCCAGAGTGCTATTGGTGATATCGCTGATAATGGTATTTAATTTGGTATTTTGAGCATTAAGAGTGGCTTCAATCTGCTGGATATTTTGCTGAATTGAAATCAAGGCTTGTTTGTCCCATTCTGCGGCAGTTTGCGGAAAAGCTTGTCCTTTGGTAACCAGATTCCATAATACGGAACCAACCTGTTCGGTAATCGCTTCTTCAATATTGCCGCCGATGATATTTAATAAGCCTCCCTCCGCACCGATAGATTGCTGAGAATCAGTTTGAGTCGCAGTAGCCTGAGAGCTGTTGGCATTGAGATTGGGAGTATTGCTGCTATCGGCTCCGGAATTGCAGGCACTAAGCGCAGTGGCTGCTAGAATTGAAACCAGTAAAGATTTTAACAATTTGTTTTTCATGATTGACTCCATAGATTTATCAGCGAATTAAACCATAGTTGAGTAAGTTTCTCAACTTCATGGCGCTATGATAACATTGACAAAATCGCGGCAGTTTCCCAAATATGGATAGCTGCCTCCCATTTTTGCAAGATAAATAAATGTAATTATTTCAGGTGGATTTTGCTTTTGTGGTTAACTGACCATTATTTACAGTTTTGTTTGACCTAAGATTGCCGACTGGTTTTGTCGGTTATTGAATGGTCCTTAGAAAACTATGTTAAAATCCATTGATCGAAATTTGTTATGAAGTTACGTTATGCATAATAAAATATTTAGCGAAGCTCTGGATGATTCATGATTTCATTAGCTACCAAAGTTTGTGTCAAAAATTAATTTAACCGGGAGTTATTTATGACTGCAATTTTATATAGCAACTATTCGTCATATTACAGTATGATTGCGCGCTTATGTTTAGCCGAGAAGGAGATTGCATATCAGATACATGATATTGATATTCATATTAAGATGGAACAATTTGCGCCCGAATATGTTGCCATGCAGCCAAATATGACGGTGCCGGCTTTGGAGTGTACTGGCAATGTTATTACTGACAGTCGGCAGATTTTATATTTTGTCAACCAGCATTTTCCCGGAGCAGATTTATATCCTGCCGCAGATGCGGAAGCAATTGAAAAATCTTTAGATTTGCATTATGATTTTTCTATTGAAGACTTAACCATGGGTACGGCGCTGCGTAAATCACCTCTGGCGCGTTTGGCATTGGGGCGTGGACTGGATCGAGCTTCGCGGCGATGTTTGCGAATGATTGAACTTCATCCGGAATTGAAAGAAGCATATCTTAAAAAGCTGGCGTTGGAAGAAGAACGTAAACGTTTGATTTTATCCAAAGAAAATAATTATGTCCAGATGCAGCAACGGGCAATTGATTTATGCGATATGTTGGAAGCACAATTGGCGCAGCATCAGTTTGCGGCAAGTACACAGTACAGTCTGGCAGATGTGGTGTGGACGATTTTTCTCGCGCGATTGGTGATGATAAAATTTGATTATCTGATTAGCGAACGTAAAAATCTCTATGATTACTGGCAAAGAATGTCCAGCCGTAACAGTTATGCGGATGCCAATATCTGTACCAAAATTCCGCTCGCTAAGTTAATACGGATTATTTTTGCGCTGTTGTTTAGATCATAGCAGCTAAATATCTGATGTTTAGTATGCACCTATATTTTAGCGCTAAATTTGTTATTATGCGTAACATCAATAACTATCTATTACCAAGCAATTAACGGAAGAATTTATCGTGGTTCTTATGCCAAACGAGTCGATAATACTTATCTCATTTGGCATATTATGACGGTACATTAATCGCCGATTTTTGTTCATTTAATAAAACGGGATTAGAAGTTAAAATAACCGGCAAACTGTGAATTATCGATTAGCAGTGATTGCTGGTTTTCAATCGCCAAGGCATTTTTCACTGCTGCTAAATTTCGCATGTTAGTGAAAAAATGCTGTAGTTTTGGATAGTTGCTGAGATCAACCAGATTTTCGCCACGGCTGTGTTTATAGCACCAGCGCAATAAACCAAATGCTTGAGCATCAATAATGGTTGGGGTTGTTGCCAATAAATATCCGGCATCATTGATACTGTTATTGATAAACTTCAGTTGCTCATGCAAGCGGGATAGCGCCAATTGACGATATTCTTCGGCATATTTTTCATCAATAAAGCGACCAGGATAATTAAAATGCTGAAATGCCGCATGCAGTCCCGAAGATAAATAAGACAGCCATTGATAAATATGCTCGCGCCCACCGTGACTATTTAGCGGACAATATTCCGCTAAATCATAATTATCCGCCAGATATAACAAAATTGCCAAATTTTCACCAACAACATGGTCACCGTCTTTCAATGCTCCGACTTTGCCCAGCGGATTTATCGCGCGAAAGGCGTTACTTTGGCGGATTTCCGGAGTTGTTATCCCAATTTGATAAGGTTGCTGCAACCATTCAAGCGTGATTTGTGATCCAAGTGAACAGGCTCCGGGGATAATAAATAGAATGGGTTTATTCATAAACAGGATTCCTCTGCTAAAAAAATGGTGGCTTAAAATTAGCCACCATTGTACTAGATGTCATGACTATCGCCGAATTTTTTTACCGT
>CAZATM010000144.1:0-5004 GCA_964488065.1 uncultured Neisseria sp. | reverse complement strand
TAGAGCATCTGCCTTACAAGCAGAGGGTCATAGGTTCGAATCCTGTTGCGCCCACCAATACGGAGTGGTAGTTCAGCTGGTTAGAATACCTGCCTGTCACGCAGGGGGTCGCGGGTTCGAGTCCCGTCCACTCCGCCATTTAAATATTATTTCTCTTACTTAGTTAAAGATTCCCGATACTCCATCGCTTTATTAAAATACAGTATAACTTTGTGATCATAGCCCATGATTAAACCCTCTGGAATATCACCGGCTTTCATCAGTTCCCACATTTTACTAGCAAGCTCAGGATTATTCGGATACTGTTTTTGAGATAACTCTTTCCATAAATCTATCCCCTTCTGAGCTAATACCTGTACTTCATCAGATAAAGGATCTTTTCCTTCAAACATAAAGCGTTTAGCCTCGGCAAAAAGCTTAGCCCATGGCTGCTCATAGTTGATCTTGATTTTTTGAAATCTTTTTGCACCAAAGAATTTTTGCTCTTCAATTGTAAAATTTCGCTCTTTCCAATCTTTACCTAAATCACTGTGAGAAATTTTAAATGTTTTAAGTACGCTACTAATAGTTTGCCAATCAATTTCCCCATGTATCGAGTAATGTTTAATACTTTCCTCAACAACAATAAGTCCTTTATTCAATTGAGCAACACTATCGCGCAAGGCACTTGCTTGTAGTCGCAACGAACCCAATAAATCAAAATTAGGAATTGCAATAATTTTTTGGATCTGCTTCAGATTAAATCCGACATATTTAAGCGTAATAATTTTTTGTGCAGTCAAAAAATTCTCATACGAATAAAAACGAAACCCATGCTTATTTTTATGATGCGGTTTCAAAATACCTTCTTCATCATAATAATGTAGCGTCCGAATTGATAACCCAGTTAATTTACTAAATTCAGCAGTACTCCACTGTTCATTCATTACTGCACTCCTCGTTAACAATATTGCAACCTTAATAATAACAATCATAGCATAGTTTATCCATATTAGCTTTAATTTTAGTGTTGCAATAAAATACAAATTCCACCAATCAAAAAATAAACCACCCGAATATGGACTTAAAACCCATTTTCGGTTTGCATATCACGTTACGTGATATCCTATAATTAAGTTTTCCGTAATATAAATCAAAAGGAATATCTTATGCGTAAGCATTTAATATCAACAGCCGCTATAACGGCAATCCTTGGAGCCGGTATAACCGCCTGTTCAAATTCAGGAAGCAGTTCCTCAAGCAGCCAGACACAAAACCCACAAGCTTATGGCGGAGTTAATCAGCCTGCACTCACGGCTTATAATCTAAACGATGGTAAGTCATTTAGTGGAATTATTCGTTTAACTACCAGCGAATCTGGAATGATTTATCTTAACTCCACTGAAAGCAATCAATTATTTAGCTTAAAAGGCTTAGTTAGCAACTTTAACCCACAATCAGCAAACTGCCTACCAAGCACTAGCCTTAGTGGAAATATAAATTCCTCCAGCGTGAATCCAACCGCCACTCTGACCAATTGTACCGCAAATGGTAACAACCTGACTGCAACTTTACAAATTAATGTGGCAGGTAGTGCTCCAATAATTTATAACTCAATCGCATTAGGCTCTATTGACATTGAAAGCACCAATCAATTTATTGCATCGGTAAATAATCTTCGCGCAACCGACCCTATTAATTACAATTTTATTGAAATACTTTATGGTGATTTTACCACTACTATATCCGGCGTTGCCTATAATTCAGGGAATAGTGCATTCTTTGGTGGACTATCTTTAGGTCAACTAATGACCATACTTGGTAGTGAATCTAGCATAACAGTTGATATCAGAGATGGAACTATCACCACGACTATGATAGATAGCACCTCAATTAATTTCACTTTAAGTAATGTTAGCATTCAAAATTCAACTCCAGCCAACTTACAATGTAATGTTTTATTTACAAATCTAATTGTAAATGGTAGTCCGTATCATAATTTCACTGGCTTTATGACCGGCTGTACAAGTAATCTATCTATTCCAAATTTGGGACAAGTACAAAACATAACTGGCACTATTAGCGGTCAATAAAGAAAGGAATTTAAAATGAATAAAAATATAATTGGTTTTCTATTTATGGCAATATATAGCCTGATAATAGCCGGATGTGGAGGAAGATGGGATGCTGCTGAAATAAGTAATGATAATTACACCACAAATGATAATATCTATCTAAAATTGTTCTCTGTATCACCTATTAGATCCGGTAGTAATCTTACTATTAATGCAGAATGCGTAGCTGACGACCCTGATTACGGATGCAAAAATGTAAAGTTTCAATCGCCTTCCTCAGCAAGCTATGAATCAGCACAGTTATCATGTGTTGATCATGGAGGGACTTATCCCGTTAGATTGTCTTTAAGAAATATAACTCACAGTGGTAGCATTTTATTGGAGTGTGGTTATCAAGACTCGGCATTCGGACACTCTGAAATATTAAAAATTGATATGGTTATTGAGAGTAGCGTAACTATTGCTCCACCTTCATCTTTAGATTCACAGATAGTTTTATCGCCCGGACAACAACAAAAATTAACAGTAACATTACCTAGCACTAAAAGCTTACAAATTGGGAGTAAATTTACAATTTTAGAATCTCAACAATATCTAAGCTTTGTTGGTAATGAAAGCTCTTGTACTATTAATGCCAATCAATCTTCATGTTCAGTTACGGTGCAAGCGAATAGTAATATTACAACGACGGCTAACCAAACTTTACGAGTGCTAACTTCTGAATTTCCAACCGAATCAGTATTTATAAAAATTGCACCAAATACTCCGCCGCCACCAGCTGGACCAAAATATATCTTTGTCAGTCAATCTGCTACCGCCGGAAATTTTGGTAGCTTTGCTGCGGCAGATACCATTTGTAATAGCGACGGTGCCAAGGTCACGTATCCAACACAACTTGGAAGCGGTACATTCAAAGCATTACTAAATGGTAATAACGCTACTACGGTCGGCACTGTGTATAAAAATCTTGCGGATGAAGTAATTGCAATAGCCACCACAACCAATCTAGTCGCCCAAGACACTGGTTTAACTAATCCAATTGGCAAAACGCCATCAGGAACACAGGATGGGCAATATGCTTGGACTGGTCTTGCTAGCACGTCTACACCAGCTTCAAATTGCGTTAATTGGACTGTTGCTAACCCACTGGGTACAGAACTAGGTACTGTCGGCTATGTCAGCGTGAATTCTGCATCGTGGTCTGTGTCATCATCAAACCCGACTAGTGCTTGCTGGGTAAATAATATTCACTTATATTGCGTGCAACAATAAATTAAAGCACCACTTAAAACACCCCAAGACATAGCCGTTTTTGGGGTTTTTATACTATTAAAACTTTAAATATTACCTTTGATAATCAATTTTCACTACCACGCACCATATAGTTCAGTCAATTTTATACACATACTAAAGTAAAAAATAAATAATATTCATTTCATATCAAATCATTAAAATCAATCAAACTGTAGCGATCAAAAAAGATTATAAAAAACACTTGCAATATACTTTAATTGATGGCATAATACGGTTCTCGCAGCGCAAACACTTTGCGCAAAAAAGCGGGCGCATAGCTCAGTTGGTAGAGCATCTGCCTTACAAGCAGAGGGTCATAGGTTCGAATCCTGTTGCGCCCACCACACGGAGTGGTAGTTCAGCTGGTTAGAATACCTGCCTGTCACGCAGGGGGTCGCGGGTTCGAGTCCCGTCCACTCCGCCATTTAGTTCAAAAATCATTTCACTCAATCAGCACTCAAAATCGTTAACCTTAATAACTTTGCGCTAAAATCTAGACACGCACGTAACATCAGATTATAATCACTGTACCAAAAATAATTGAACGTATTAATTGACTAAATTACTCTGCCGCCTGGTTCGCAAAATGATAAAATAAGCGCTCAGATTTTAATTTAAGAGCAATTATGAGTAAGAAAAAATCCGTAGCAGACAAAAACAACAACGAGCAAAAACATGAAATTCGTGCCGGACAATCGGAAGAACTACTTAAGGAATTACATATTCTCACCCGGGAAGGCAAACTTAACCAAGACAGCCGCCGCAAACTCAAGCAAATTTACCACCTCTATCAGTTTATTCAGCCACTGCTGGAAAAAATCGTAGCCAACAATTCATCATTGACGTTAGTCGATCATGGTGCCGGCAAATCATATCTGGGTTTTATTCTCTACGATCTATTTTTTAAAAATCTGGAAATTCCAGCGCAGATCTACGGCATCGAAACCCGCAGTGAATTGGTTGACCGTTCGCAGCAATTGGCGGCAAAACTGGGATTTAAGAATATGTCTTTCGTTAATTTAACGGTTGAAGAATCAATAACCTCAGCCCAGTTGACAGACCAAATTGACATCGTCACCGCACTACATGCCTACAATACCGCTACCGACGATGCAATTTCGTTTGCCCTTAGTAAACAAGTTCCACATATTGTACTAATCCCCTGTTGTCAAGCCGAAGTCGCTGCCATTCTAAAAAAGAACCGCAGCAAAATTGCCGAAGCTAATGTTCTTAGTGAAATCTGGCGCCATTCAATCCATGCCCGCGAATTTGGTAGCCATATTACCAATGTCTTGCGCTGTTTACAATTGGAAGCCAATGGTTATCAGGTTACCGCTACCGAATTGATTGGCTGGGAACACTCGATGAAAAATGAATTGATTATTGCCACCAAGCAGCGAGCTAACAATCCCAAAGCCCGCCAACGATTGGAAAATTTATTGAAAGAGCTGAGGTTGGAAGAATTGGCATTCCGGTTTTTGGCAACTCCAACATTATTATAGAGCATAGCAATGAATAAACCACTACATCATGCGATTTATCAAAAAGTTAACTGGCGACTGTTACCGATTTTATTTAGCGCCTATATTTTTGCCTATCTGGATCGAATAAACGTTAGTTTTGCTAAATTACAGATGTTAAGTGATCTAAAATTTAG
>CAZATM010000143.1:0-43229 GCA_964488065.1 uncultured Neisseria sp. | reverse complement strand
GATACCGTTGATTGCTACGGTAGAAGGATTATAAACCCCCATATAGTTGATACCGGTTTTATTGGCTAATGACGGTAAAATACTTGGTGCAACAAACACTAGTTGACCGTTTTGTGGTAAGTTGCTTGGACAGCTGCCCCCACCGCCGCAGGCAACCAGCGTTGCCAGCCCGGCTGCTGCTGCCAGATTTCTGATAATATTGCTGTTTTTCATGTAAATTTCCTATTTATGTATTGTATTTCTATTCATTGGTGATGACAAAATAAAAGAATTGCGAATTGTTATTATTCTTTAGAAGTTATATTGCACACCACCGGTAACTACATTGGCAGTTCCGGTATAAGTGTTTTGGAAAGGGACTAAAGCATAATCTTCAACCCGTAGATCAAAGTGCTGGCTTAATTTAAACGATGCGCCAATCCCAGCTAAACCTACTCCATAAGTACTACTCAATCCACTATTACATAATACACAGTTACCAGCAGGAGCAGTGCCACTCCAATTGTTATTACCAATACCAACTCCCAATCGTCCGTATAATGAGAACATCTCAGTTAACGGTAGGGTTCCTTTTACCGCCACATCAAAAACATTCTCGGTAACAGTGGTTGTTCCGAATTGGGAGCTTGGTAACAAGTTATAGCCAACTTCAAGTGCTAAAGCATGATTGAAGTTATAACCGGCATTGATTGCACCCGCCCATGAACCGGTCGGTAAATTAGCAAGGGTGGCAAAACCGGTGTTGACATTAATATATGCCGGACTAGCCGTTTCAGCCGCGGTAGTTGCTGACGCACTATCCGCGTAGGTAAGTACGAATGTAGTGCTTAAAAATAAAAGTAGTAGTTTTTTCATGACTCATCCCAAAATAAAAATGTTGTAAAATCACGATTTCATGCAAAATATTTTTTAGCTTGTAATTGACGGTGACACACTATTCGCATATCCAGCTGATATAAATCAATAATTCAACTACATTCCTTAATAGCATTTTAACTTGGTCAATTATACAAACTAACCTCAAAAAAATAAACCATCAAAATGATGGTTGCAAGCTTTTTTATCACAAAAATTAAGGCATGTTAGAATCTCGGATAATCCTTAACCATAAAACCAGTCTTGATTCTTAAAAGGTATAATTGTCAGTGATCACAGAAAAAGCTCGAATACTCCTGAATGCGTTCTATCCGGATGATTCGCACTGTTTGGTACTGGACTTAGAAGATACGGTAATATTTGCCGGAGTGAACCGGCTTACCGAATTGGGTGCAAGTACTGCCGAAGTATTGGTCGGACGTAAAATGCAAGAAATTTTATCGCTGCGCCTTCATCCGGAAGGTATTGATTATTTTAATGATATGGCACGGATGAAACAACAGGCTTGTCGCCAACCACTCAATCCGGTTCGAGCGATTGTTTCTGCTCCATTTGAAAACGGTCGGATTTTACACTTTACCGAGATTCGTTCAATTTGTGCTGAAAACAAAGCGGTTATCGGCTGTATTATTGAAGCCAAAGATTTCTCACTCTCGCAACACCAAGTTCCCGATAAAAAAATTCAGCTCACTACTCGTCAAGAGGAGATAATGTTTCTACTAACGATCGGCTTCAGTCAGAAAGAAATCGCCGATATTTATGGTGTCCATCGAGGAACAATAATCAAAAGTATCAGCGTAATTTGTGATAAATTTGAGATTGCCGGGGCATCAACTGATAAAATAATCGAATTGGTTTATGAATTTGGTTATGGCATTCCGCCTTACCAGCTATTAAAGACCGGGATTTTTGAAATTCCAGCACCGTTTATTACCACGGCTTTTTTTCGTAGCCTCTTAGTAAAAAATTAATCAAATTATGAAAACAATCAATTACTACTTACGCAAACCGTTAGGATTATTTTCCGGCGTTTTTATACTGGGAATGCTACTATCATGGTCATTTCCTCCGCATGCAGTCAGTTGGTCGCTAATTCCGGTCTTGGGAGTTTTTCTCTATGGGCTGGAACAACGCACCGGCTTTTGGCGCAGTTTTGCTTATGGCTATCTATTTTATCTCGGTGCCGGAATTGCGTTTATCGGACAATGGTTTAGTTATTATTTCCGGCTACAGGTGGGTGCTAGCTATATACTATCGTACTTTTTAACCCTAATTCTTTGCCTGTATGCCGCAATTTACATAGGCTTAATCTGCGGTTTTTACGCGCGCTTTAAAACCCGTTACCCGCTAGTCAACCAATTATTATTGTTTCCATCACTGTGGGTCTTGACTGAATTATTGCGGGATACGTTCTTCCCCCGCTCATGGTACGCGTTGGGTTATACTCAGGTTAATAATTTGCTCTTCCGCGGTTATTTTCCAGTTATCGGCGTGTATGGGGTTAGTTTCATCTTGCTGGCGCTTAGTGGCTTACTCGGTTGGTTGATAATCAACCATCATAAACGCCAGTTGTTTGGCGCGATCCTCGGCACGGCAGTCTTTGCTAGCGTATCGCTAGCGCTTGCCAATATTGATTATACTCAGCGTCAAGAAAAACCGCTGAGCGTTGCACTGGTTCAACCGAGTATCTTTTCAACCAAAAACTATACCATGCAAATTTTGCTTGAAATCGAAAATACCAGCCGCGAATTAATCCAAAATACTCAGGCGGATTTAATCGTCCTCCCCGAAACGGTCTTTGGCACCGGATTGAATTATCTCACGCCCGGTTATCTTGATGAATTAAATCAAATTGTCGCCGCCAAAAAAGCGCTATTATTATTTGGAACCCCGATTCATAATCAAGATGGTAGCGAACAAACCGGAATTGTTGCCAGCACTGATACTGCCAACCCACTGTACCTTAAACATCATCTGGTACCTTTTGGCGAATATAATCCATTGCAGGATACATGGTTGGCACCGCTATTGGGAAATAGCGCCAGTTTAATTGAGAACTATTTACCGGGCGCCGAGGTTCAGCCACCGGCGCAATTGCTCGGACATAAATTTGCGTTCAATATTTGTTATGAAAATGCCATCAACGATTTTGTTGCCGAAAATGCCAAAAACGCCGAAATCATGCTTAATCAATCCGATTTATCGTGGTATGGTAAAACCGGCATGAAAGATGCTTTTTTCCAATTTTCGCAGGCGCGAGCACTAGAAAACCAGCGCTATTTCCTCCAAGATGGCAACACTGGCGATACCGCTATCATTGATAATCATGGTAAGGTGATCAGCTCAATTCCGCCGTATCAAGCCGGGGTCGCGCAGGCACAGGTATATGGTTATAGCGGTGAAACGCCCTTTGAAAAATGGGGCAACCGTCCGTTATTATGGTTATCATTGGCAATTACGCTACTAAGTTTAGTTTACGGTTGGCGAAATGGTGGGCGAAAAAATGCGCAAAAGTAATTCATTCAATTGCTATCAATTGATAATTGGGCTGATCTGCCTGCTACTAATTGGTTGTTCCCACCAACTGACACCATTAGCAGCTGGTAGCACAATTTTAGCCTTTGGCGATAGTTTGACCGCCGGTTATGGCGTTAATCCATCAGATAGTTATCCGGAAGTATTGGCAAAAATTACTGGACATCCGGTGATAAATGGCGGAATTTCCGGCGAAACCACTACCCAAGGGCTGGCGCGCTTTTCTCAGGTAATTGATGGCACTAAACCCGCGCTGATTATATTGATGGAAGGCGGTAATGATATTTTGCAAAATCTCAATCCGGTTCAGACTAAGGCTAATCTGCAACAAATGATTACACTGGCCAAGCAGAAAAATATCCAGATTCTGTTAGTTGCAGTTCCGGCAAAAAGCCTGTTTTCAGCAAGCGCTGGATTTTATAAAGAATTGGCGCAGGAGAATGAGCTGCCGCTGGAGGATAAAATCATTGCCGAGCTGGAAAAAGATCCGCGTTACAAATCGGATTATGTCCATTTTAACTCGCAAGGTTATAAATTACTAGCCGAGAAAATTGCGCAGGATTTAGCCAAGCACGGCGCTTTGCCCCAACCTTGAATTGATAAAATATGACTACCACAAAAGTTATCCATTGGTTTCGTCAGGATTTACGTTTAGCCGATAATCCCGCATTGGCTGCCGCTGCCAGTTATGGCACAGTTTTACCGGTTTATATTTTGGATGATGAAAACGCTGCTGAATTTGCACTGGGCGCCGCCAGCCGCGCCTGGTTACAGCGCTCGCTAGCAGCATTAAATGACAGTCTAGCACAGAATTTGGCGGTCTATCGCGGCAATCCCATTACAATTCTACAGAATTTATGCCACCGCCTGCAAATCCGCGATATTTTTTGGAATCGCTGCTATGAACCGTGGCGAATTAACCGCGATACCCAGTTAAAACAGCAATTGGCACAATTGGGCATTACCGTGCATAGCTATAATGGTTCATTATTGTGGGAACCATGGGAAATTTGTAAAACCGACGGAGAACCATACAAAGTCTTTACCCCGTTTTACCGCAATGGCTGTCTTAAAGCAAAGCCACCGCGTTATCCACTCCCTTTTCCAAAACTTAATTTATTTAGAGACAGTAGCTCTGCCACAATCGATAGCCTAGCCCTGCGTCCGAAAATAAATTGGGACACGCCAATGTTGAGCAATTGGCAAATTGGTGAAGCTGCCGCAATCAAGCAACTTGAGAAATTTTTAGCCACCGGAATTAATAACTACCACCATGGACGAGATTTTCCGGCCCAGCAAAATACTTCCCGCTTGGCACCGCATCTTCACTTTGGTGAAATTTCTCCTAATCAGCTCTGGTATGCGCTACGTAACTCTGGCGATAGTAATAATAATATTGAGACTTTTTGCAAAGAGTTGGGCTGGCGCGAATTTTCTTACAGCTTGCTATATTACCACCCGGATTTGGCATACAATAATCTTGAGCATAAGTTTGCTAATTTTCCGTGGCAAGATGACCAGAATAAACTGCGGGCGTGGCAACAAGGACTTACCGGGATACCGATTATCGATGCTGGAATGCGCGAACTCTGGCAAACCGGATTTATGCACAATCGGGTACGGATGATTGTCGCATCATTTCTAGTGAAGAATTTGCTCTTGCATTGGCGCGATGGTGCTCGGTGGTTTTGGGAATGTCTAATTGATGCTGATTTAGCCAGCAATAGTGCCAGTTGGCAATGGGTCGCCGGCTGTGGCGCTGATGCCGCACCGTATTTCCGAATTTTCAATCCGGTTACGCAAAGCCAGAAATTTGACCCGAATGGGGATTATATCCGTCAGTATGTTCCCGAATTAGCCAAGTTGCCGACCAAATTTTTATTTGAACCATGGAATGCACCAATAGCTGTTTTAGCGGAAGCTGGAGTTAGCTTGGGAATAAATTACCCGCAACCAATAGTTGATCTTAAAACTTCACGAATAGCGGCACTTGCGGCGTATCACAGCATGAAAATGTCCGACTAATAAATACAAAATGATGGTTTCCCTGTTTACTGAGGGATGATAGATTATGCCAGCTGCAGGCGTTTGGCATTTAAAACATAAACCACCAAACACAGCGCTACAAATAGTGCCGAAATCACCACCATTCCCATAAATGGGCGCTCTGGATGCAGGGTTACCATCCAAATTGCCAGCGCTCCAGTGGTAAAGCTAATACACATATTCAAACCCAGTGCCGCTGCGCTTTGTTCATTAAAAATCAGCATTAATTTTACTTGGGTGGTTGGATTGATAATCGCATTAGCAGCACGCATAAATAGTACACCTAGGGTAACTAGGACAATCACTAGAATTTTCCACGGTAAAAACGCCGAAATCACCACAATCAGTGCGCCAATTGCTGTTGAATAAACCCCAAAACCGATAATTTTTACCGTATGGAGTTTGATTCGATTCAGCCGTTGCATCAAAATATTTCCTGAGAAATATGCCAGCGATAATCCAATAAATAGGTAGGAATAAGCGGTCGGCGAAAAATCCCAATGATCAATGTACAGATAGCTGGAAATGCCTAAAAAGGCATAATAGGCGCCAACTCCACCAGCATAAACCGCAGTCAATGCCAGGAAATTAGTATTGCGCAGAATCTTGAAATAAGTTTGCAGATAGTTTCCCAACCCGGCAAAATTAGTCAGCGGTGTAAGGTTGGTTTCGGGAGTAGTTTTCCAGCAATAAATCCACAATAATACACCAAAAACCCCGCTAAATGTGAAACAACTCCGCCAACCGAAATATTCGGCAATATACGCACCCAATACCGGCGCCAGTGCCGGCGAAATCATCAACCCCATCAGTAAGATACCATTCCCGCGAATTTGCTCACGCGCATCCATGCTATCTTTCAAAATCAGCCGCGGCACAATTACAACTACCGCAGTGCCCAGTGATTGAATTAGCCGCAAAAGAATAATCGCATGAATTGAGGGCATCACCGCAATCAAAAAAGAAGCCACCGTAAAACAGGCAACTCCATATAAAATCGTATTTCGACGTCCGTAGCGATTACTTAATTCACCAGCAAATAACACCCCAAAAGCAATCCCCAGATTGTAGCTGGAAAGGGTTAGATTGACAATCGCTGGAATGGTGTCAAAATCTTTTACCATTTGCGGTAACGACGGGACATAAATATCAGTCGAAGAGGCGGTGAGCAGCATTAAAGCCGTCATGGCAATTAGAATATGCCGTTTTTGTAATTTAGTTAAAATAAACATCCAATTCTCCTGCTTCCGCCTATTGATTACCTATTCAATTGCCAGCTCATCGGCTTTAGGCTCGGATGGATTTGCCACCGGAATCAGCCAAAATGCCAAAACACAAACGCTGACCGAAATCGCCGAAATCAGCGCCAAACTAAGTAGTGGTTTAGCGGGAAAAACCGTTACACACCACGTCACCAAACTGATTACCAGAAAGCTCAAAAACATATTTAACCCCAGCGCATGAGCACTTTTATGGCTGAAGCAGTTCATCAATCGTACCTGCGTAGTTGGGCTGATAATTGCATTGGCCGCACGCATAAAAAACACCCCCACCGTCACCAGCACGGCTCCAATCAGCGGTGGTAGCAACAAGCTTAAAATCACCAAAACCGTTCCGCTAAGAGTCGAATAAATACCAAAGCCAAGAATCCGCGAGGGTGGACAACTATGATGATTTAGGCGCTGCATCAGAATATTTCCAGCCAGATAGGCTAACGAAATACCAATAAATAGATATGAATAACCGGTTGGTGAAAAGTGCCAATGATCAATGTATAAATAACTGGAAACACCGATAAAGGCATAGTAACAACCAACCGCACCGGCATAAATTGCGGTTAAATTCCAAAATGAGCGATCCAAGAGCAACTGACCATAACTAATCAAATAGCTTTTTACCGGTGCAAAGCGCGCAATCGGCGTAGCATTGGTTTCCGGCAACGTTTTCCAGCAATAAATCAATAGTCCAAACGCCAAAGTTCCGCTGAGCATAAAACAGCTTTGCCAGCCAAAAAACTTCGCCAGATAAGCACCGATGACCGGCGCCATTGCCGGCGAAATCATGAAACCCATCAGCAAAATCCCATTGCCATGCAATTGTTCCTGTTCATTCATGCAATCTTTGAGAATCAGCCGCGGCACAATTACAATAACCGCCGCACCCAAAGCCTGAATAAAACGCAAGCCGATGATCGCATAAATTGAGGGAATCAGCGCAATCAAAAAAGCCGAACCGACAAATAAACCGGCACCAGCTAAAATACAGCGCCGGCGACCGTAACGGTTACTGATTTCGCCGACAAAAAACACTCCCAGCGCAATTCCCAAGTTGTAAATTGCTAAGGTCAGATTGACAATACCCGGCGTAACGTTAAAGTCAGTGACCATTTGCGGCAGTGATGAAATATAAATATCGGTCGCCGAGGCACTCAGGAGCATCAAGGCAGTCATGGCGGACAAAATGCTAAGCTTTTGCCGCCGAGTCAATAAAAACATGATTTACTTTTTCCAGGTATCGCGGAGCCCCACGGTCTTATTAAATACCAGTTTGCCCGCCGCGGCATCACAATCTACCCGATCAGCGACAAAATAACCAACCCGTTCAAACTGGAACCGATCTTCCGGTTTAACCTGTGCCACTGCCGGTTCAATATAGGCGGTTATTTTTTCCAGCGAATGCGGATTGATAAATTCTTTGAAATCATGTCCCTCTACCCCATCCGGATTTTCCACTGTAAAGAGCCGCTCATACACGCGAACTTCGGCGGCTACTGACTTAGTAGTGCTCACCCAGTGAATCACACCTTTAACTTTACGTCCTTCGGGATTTTTACCCAAGGTTGCCGGATCAATGCTGCAGCGCAGCTCAATAATTTCACCATCCGCGTTTTTAATCACTTCATCACATTTAATTACATAACTGTGGCGCAAACGAACTTCACCACCGACGGTTAAGCGTTGGAAGCCTTTTTCCGGCACTTCCTGAAAATCGTCGCGTTCAATATAGATTTCCGGAGTCAATTCACACAAACGGCTACCAAATTCCGGATGCTGCGGATGAAAATCAGCCACCCGTGAACCGGTTTCACCAGCCACAAAATTGGTCAATACCACTTTAATCGGATTTAAGACGGCCATAATCCGTGGGACACTATTTTCCAGTTCTTCACGGACTGCCGTTTCCAAAACCGGGACATCAATTATGTTCGGCGATTTGGAAATTCCACAGCGGGTAGCAAACAAGCGAATCCCCGCCGGAGTATAACCGCGGCGGCGCATTCCAGCGATGGTTGGCATTCGCGGATCATCCCAGCCGCTGACCAAACCCTCACTAACCAACTGAGTTAATTTACGCTTACTGGTAACCGTATAATTCAGCACCAAGCGCGAAAATTCAATTTGCCGCGGACGCGCCGGTAACAATCCGGCAGTAAATAATTTATCCACCACCCAATCATAGAGCGGACGATGATCTTCAAACTCCAGTGAGCAGCATGAATGGGTAATCCCTTCCAGCGCATCGGAAATACAATGAGTATAATCATACATCGGATAAATACACCATTTATCACCAGTACGGATATGATGGGCACGTTTAATCCGGTAAATAGCTGGATCGCGCAGATTCATATTCGGGGAAGCCATATCAATTTTTAAGCGCAAGACTTTGGAGCCGTCCGTAAATTCGCCATCTTTCATCCGCATGAATAAATCTCGATTTTCAGCGATACTCCGTGCCCGATATGGGCTGTTTTTACCAGCTTGGGTTAAAGTGCCGCGATATTCACGCATTTCTTCGGCGGTCAAATCATCAACATAAGCCAAGTCATTATCAATAAACCATAAGGCAAATTCATAGAGCTTATCAAAATAATCCGAAGCGTATTTCACCTCACCATTCCATTGAAAGCCCAGCCAACTGATATTGTCTTTAATTGAATTAACGAATTCATCGCTTTCTTTTTCCGGATTGGTATCGTCAAAACGCAAATTACACAAACCCTGATAATCCTCAGCCAGCGTGAAATTATGGCAAATCGCTTTGGCATGCCCGACATGTAAATAACCATTGGGTTCCGGTGGAAAACGCGTGATAATCTGGCTATGTTTACCGCTTTTTAAATCATCTTCAACAATTGCACGAATAAAGTTACTGGCTACCGGAGTAGCATTATCAATTTTTTCTGTCATCGGTTATTCCTTAAATTAATTTTTTACCGGAGCTGATTCCGGTTCGTCCAAATCTTCCAAAACCTCGATTAAAAGGTTGGCTTTAATCTTTTCATCGACGGTTTTTAGTTTGTGGCGGATAAATTTAATCCGAGCCTGTTCCAGAGCCTGCAAATCCGAACTATCAATGTCCTTGACTTGTGCTTCCAGCACGCTTAATTGGCTGCCAATATCGATGATTTGCTGATTAAACTGTTTAACCTGCTGGTTATAGCCAAATTTCAATTCCCGCACCTCAAGTTTGAATTGGCGTTTATTGATTTTATAATTTTGATCGGTAGTTACCGCGACTAAACTCTCGAAATTAGCAGCAGTGACCGGAGCAAAAACCTCGCTACTTTCGATCAATAATTGCAATGCCGGAGCCTGAGCAGCATAATTTTTGGGAGTCAAGCCATGGACTTGTTCCGTTATTTTACCGTTTATGACTTTAAACTCGCCAAAGGTCGCGGCACTCTGTTCCAATTTATCCAGCTGGGAATCCATCTCTTCCAGTTGAGCATAAATTTTGCTATCCAGCCGATGATTAATTTCGTGGCGAATATAGAAATAACCCAAAATAACTCCAACCACAATAATAACTACCAGCCATTTGACATTGGTAGATTTTTTTGCTGCAATTTTAGTTGATTTCACAATGACTACCTTCCTAACATACGATTGGCAAAACGAACTGCGGGTTTTTCAATGGCATAATAACTTAGCGTAGCAACAATCGTTGCCACAATAAAGATAATAACTTTTAGCGCACCAATCTCAACTCGATTGGCTAAAATATAGGTCAAACTATACAATAACGGCAAATGAAACAAATATAGCGAATAAGAAATTTTGCCGTAGAATTTGAACAGTGCACCACCAAGCACTTGCTGAAAAATCGAGAAATGAATAGCATTCACAATTAAGAGAAAACTGCCACCGGCAATAATAACTTCCTGAACCAGCCGTGAACGTAACCACCCACACAACCAATAATTGCAAAAATATAACAACAATCCTAAAATCAGCCACCAACTACCGGCAACTTTACGCAACCACGGCTGGTAATGATAGATGACCATGCCAAGCATGAAATACCACGCATAATACAGCAAGCTCTCCCATTGATCATCCATAAAGCGCCCGCTACTCCACAAATAAATACTCGCCATAAACAGCACGGCAAGCACCGTGATGCGTAATGGTTTTGCGGCACGAAACAGTAACCATAACAACAACGGAAATGCCAGCGACAGCCACATTTCAAAATATAACGACCACACCGCCACATTAAGGCTGCTGCCCTCGTGGGTAATCAAAGTTAATGACCCCAACCACAGGGTTTTATCAAAAGTAGTTTGTGACCAGATATAAAACCACGGCTGCAAATTTAAGTTAGTCAAAGTTCCGGCAAAATGATGATTGGCCACCACCAGCATTATTCCCGAAAACAGCAATGCCGCATAATAAGCAGGATAAATTCTCATCACCCGCTTAAACACAAACTGATGATAATGTTCAAAGCGAAACAGGCGTAATTGATGGCTTAGAACAAAGCCGCTTAGAACAAAAAATAAAATTACCGCTTCATGCCCGGCACAGAAAAACCACCATGGCCGCAAGCGATCATCTGAGAGATAACTCATTTCCCATAAATGCTGAAAAATCACCATTACCGCCGCGATGCCCCGTAATGAGTCCAGCGCTGGATATTTATGTGAATCTAATTTATGATTAGTTATCGCCGCCACCATTTACTTTCTAAAATCGATACTGTAATCCGTTATTATAACATTAGCCTATCAAAGGGTTTCAGCTGTTTGGACGATTTACGCACAGAATCTCGCAGTTGTTTTTTCACAGCCCGACTGATTTCTGATAAAATCAACTATTATTAATTAATCGACCCCAAAACTATGATCTGGCGAGAAATCCGCGCAATTTTACAATCCGAACTAAACCATATTGAGCGCAAAGCGATATTTTTAGCAGCAATCGGCAGCATGCTTGAATACTATGACTTTGTAATCTTTGGATTGATGGCGATTTATATTTCACATCAGATTCTCGCGGGAACATTTATTCACAGTTTGGCGGGTTCGATAATTTTCGGGGCTTTCTTCTTTGGTTATTTGTTTCGCCCCTTGGGAATGAAACAATACACCGATTGGTATAACCACGGCAGCAGCCAAAAAATTAATAATCGTATAATCATGCTGCTTTTTTTTGCCACAATTGCAATCGGATTAGCGCCGCAAAAACCTTTCGTGGTTGGAATAATTACTGTTATTTTGGCGCGCAGCTTACAAGGATTTGCCCGCGGGGCCGAAGCACAATCCGAATTTGGTTATTTATATCGTAATCTTGGACAAAAACGCAGCATCGCAGTCTTTGGCTTAATCGCTGGTGCCGAATGTGGAGTACTTTTTGGCGTACTAATCAATGATATTCTCAATTTAAGCTATACTCCAGCGCAGATGAATGACTTTGGCTGGCGAATTCCATTTCTTATTGGCGGAATCATGTGCGGTTTGATTTATTCGTTACGCCGATTATCACGAATCAAAGAATATAACCAAACGATCCAACCAATGATTCCATTTTATAAAATTTTCACCATGTTTCGCGGGCAAGTACTGTTTGCAATCCTGCTTAGTGGCTTGCGTGCTTCATTGGCATGGCTGCTGTTACTATTAATTCCATTTATTCTTTCCCATAAGCTGCACTGCAGCTATCGCTACATCGGGCATCTGATGCTATTATCAACACTTAGCAGCATTGTCAGCTCTTTTCTATTGCTGCGCTACGTAAAAACCCGCCATTCCCGGGCAATTTTACCACCGGTACTAATCATCAATATTTTGGCCTTATGGTTGTTTGGTTTAAGTATCAGCTATAATCATCATATTGCTGCTAGTCTGGTAATTTTGGGACTAATAGCCGGAGTTGTCGCGGTATTGGTGGTGCGAATTTTGACCGGCTTTTTTCCATCCAGCACCCGCCTAAGCAGCGTAACCCTGTGTTATAATTTTGGACACACCATCGTCAGTGGAGGGATTTTATTATTGATTGTGTTATTAACTGCGCTAACTCATAGTCTAATTCTGCCGGATATTGATGCTAATACAATTTTCCTATACGCAACTATCAGCACTTTTAGCATCTTAACAGTTATCGTCCTATTTCTAAGCCGTAAGGTTAAATACTTTACCGATTATATGCTGCTAAACAAATATGTAAAAACCTAGGTATCTACCCAGCTGAATTAGTCAATTTCACCGCAATAACTGCGTAATACCGGCAAGCGCTTGGTTATTTGACAATTATTTTTACTATTGGCAATGTTTGATAACACCGGATCACATCAACGCGCATCAATAACAATATATTCAATTACATCTGTTATTTATCAAGTAACAATTTCTAAATAAAGGCACTATTAAAAACATGTTGTTATCTCAATACACATTTTCATCAATTTGTCCAGACACAAAAGCACCCTTGTCAGACCGAGTGAGTTTTGCTAAAGTAACGACTGCGGGAACGTATGCGGTCGTGGTTATGCCACAACAAGCAAAAGTAACGGATGATATGATCCCGTAACTGAGGAATTAAAAAAGCTCTCTCGTAGTAATATGAGGGAGTTTTGCTATTGCAGATTAGCCAAATAAAGATGTGGCTATAATCAGCAGGATTAGTGTGGTTATCGGTTATTGCTCCAACAGATAAACTTCTAATCCTGCTGATTATAGCTATTATTTATTAAGGTAGGAAATCATACCTTAAAAATTCCACGCCGGACTAAACCACAATAAGTAATGAACTACGTAATCACGACTAACTGCCAAACCGGAAATTGCCGGATAAAACAAAATAAACAAGAAAACACATATCGCCAGATAGCCAATTATCAATCGGTTACTTTCTTTTGGCCAAATTTGACTAATCTGCCACAATACATAGCTAATCATCAATATCCACAATGGCGTAACCACGTAAAAATAATAGTTAAAACTCAAGCGTCCGATTACCGTCCATGGTAAATACAAAGTTAAAATAGCCAGCGTCAGATAAATTCCCCGGAAATCGCGTTTATAAACAGCAAAGCCGACCCCAGCAAAAAACGCTGGGATTCCAACCCACCAAATTGCCGGATTTCCCATTAAAACAATCGAGCTAGCGATATTGGTCGAATTGTCCTGCCAAAAAAACACCGACAACGGCTTAGTTAATAGCGGCCAGCCCCACCATGATGAAGCATAGGGATGGGTAGCATGTCCGACTAGCCCAGTGTGATAGCCAACCATATAGCCTTGCAAATTATAAATAAATTTGACAAAATTGCTAACCGGATCATGAGAAAAATACGGTAAATAGCTAAGGCAATAAACAGCCAACGGAACTATCAACATACTTAACGCAACTTTGGCTAATGCCGGAATAAACACCAATACGGATGGACGACGGCGAATTAGCTCAACATAAATCAATAAACCAAGTAGCAATGGAATAGTGAACAACGCATCCCATTTACACGACATCCCCATCCCAAAAAATAAACCGGCAAAAAATAGCGCCTTGAACGCATTTGCTTCGTTTCCAGCCAAGCGTTGGCGGGCATAGTCGTAAAAGAACATTAATTCGAGGAGAACAAACAAGGTTGAGCTGGAATCAATCGAGGCCATTCTACAAACACTAAAGTGCATAAAATCGGTCATCATCAATACAGTGCTGACAATGGCGATTTTACGATCATTGAAGATTTTCTTAGCAAAGAGATAAATTACTGGAATCATCAAAATGCCGCTGATTGCCGGCATTATCCGCCAACCAAACGGATTCATCCCAAAAAGTAAAATTCCCAGACCGACAATCAAGATACCCAACGGCGGATGCACCCACGCATATGGTGAAATTCCGTGCAGATATTCCCACGCCGTCCGTCCATAGTAAATTTCATCAAAATACATGCTTGACAACGAGGTGTTTTGTACCGCTGAGGGCGGATTTTGGCTCATTAAACCGCTGACATCGCTACCATCAGAAGCAATAATCGTATAATTATTCAGATAATGACCAGCATGATCATATAATGCCAGATGGCGCAATTCTATTGGCGGACTAACCATTAGTTTCATGCCAACAACATCCGGATTATCCGGCAATTGTACGGTTGTCCATTTATATAACGAGCTGTTATTGGTTAGTGGAACATTCCCAGTACCACCTACTGAAGTATAATAGGTCAGGTTAAGACTTCCGGAACCCAGCCCATAATAGTAGGCAACAGAACTAATCTGCGTTGGACCGGCAAAGCGGATTTCCAGCGAGTCGCTCGGGTCATCACCATGCCACATTCCAAAATTAGTCCGCAGGCCAAGATTAATCCCGCTTATCATCAGATAAATAAGCATCAGCCCCCAAACTATCCGTTTGTCGGTTTTATCTAACGTGCTAGCGCCTAAAACCGGAACCCGCCACGCCAGCTTACGATAACTCCACAAAATAATCGCTAATGCAATTATTAAAACCATGATTATTTGAATAATACGACTAGAATCCATTAATTTCCCCGCTACCATAAATATATTTAATTGGTCGATATTATACCGAAATCCACATCAAGTTAACCGAATAAAAACGTTGAATTTTTATAAGATTTTAGAAAATCACGCTAAAAAATTGGTTCGGCTGATCGCAATACAAAGATTGTCGGTAGCCGGATCGAATATTCTAACCGACCGGTATTACCGACAATCAACATTTTGTTAAGTTAATAAAAAAACCCAGTAATTTTTAAATTACTGGGTTTTATATTTTTTTATCTATGGTGCCGGGAGAGGGACTTGAACCCTCACGCCATTGCTGGCACCGGATTTTGAGTCCGGCGCGTCTACCAATTCCACCATCCCGGCTTAAGATGAGAGCGTATTATAGCCCAGATATAGCGCCCCCGTCAAGAGTTATGCGTAAATTTTTTGTAACCACTGACTAATTGCCTGAATTTCATCATAACAAACGCTATGTTGCATCGGGTATTCATGCCACTCATAATTCAATCCGAGTTGCTGCAAATGCTCGGTAGCTTTTTTGGCATAAGCCATACTTACCACCGGATCTTGATTACCGTGACAAATCAAAATTGGCAAACCGGCTTTGTTTTTTACTTGAGCAAGATCCAATAACGAAATATCTGGTAAGTAACTGGATAAAATCAACATTCCCGCCAATTTATGGGCACAATTCAGCCCGCTGTAATAACTAATTACGCCACCTTGCGAAAATCCGGCAATAACAATCTGGTCGTGGGTAAACCCTTCGGCAATTAGCCCGTCAATCAACTGATTAATTTGATTAATGCTGGCCAATATTCCGTGCTCGTCAACTTCGCGATGCAAATCGCCCATATCCAGAATATCATACCACGCACGCATCTGAAAACCATTATTAATCGTTACCGGCATTACCGGTGCATTGGGAAATACAAACTTCAACGAAACCGGCAAGCGTAACTCCGGAACAATCGGCACAAAATCATTATAATCGGCACCCAATCCATGCAGCCAAATCACTGCGCCCAGCGGTTTTTCAGCGGGTTTATTCAAAATAACTTTGGTTTCAAGTTTATTCACCAGCAAATTCCTTCTAAATAGAATAGATACCCACGATTGTAACCGATATTCACCCAAATTTCTACCATTAGACCAATTTTCACAGATCTGCAAATCTAATTTTGCCAGCCAAAACTGGCTATAGTTGAAATCATTTTAAGTTTTCCAGCATAACCGCCACTACCGCTGCGACTTAAAACAATCATCCAGAAATTGGCAAAACACCTGAATCTTCAAATCATCATGTTGCGGATGGCGTAATAAGTAATATTTAACCGTAAATAATTGATAATCCGGTAAGACTGGAACTAATTCATAATTCAGGTGATTGAGTGCAACATAATCAAAAACTCCGGCAATTACTTCGCCGGATTCAAGCATCCGCAAATTATGCAATCCGCTATCAGATAAGATTCGTTTAGGCATTGGAATCACCACTGATTCTCCGCTGTGTTTATGCATTAATGAAATATTAGCTGGTGTATCATAGCTATTTTGTAGATACCCGGTTACCAAATGCTGTGCCAACTCAGCCGGGGTACTTGGAATTCCATATTTTTGGACATAATCTTCCGTACAATACAGTAACGCATTCGCGCTAAAAATATTTCTTATTTTTTGCGTTTGTTGGCGCGGTAGATGATTAATAATCGCAACATCGATCCCTTCTTTAATCATATCGATTTCTTTATTCTTATAGCTTAATTTGAGATTAACCCGCGGATAACGGCGCAAAAAACTGGGAATCTGGGGCGTAATTAAATCCAGTGCCAAGACACTCGGTAAAACCACATGCAATGTCCCATGAGCTTCGCGCTGATGCTCCAGGATATCTGCCAGCGCATCATCAACCAGCACCGCCTGATTTTTTAATGCTTCATAAACTTGTTGCCCAAGTGCAGTTAACTCAAAATTTTTGGTATTAACCCGCAACAGTATTACCCCAAGGCGATCTTCTAGTGCTTTAATCCGCCGACTAATCGTGGTGTGACTGATTTTGAGGATCTTGGCAGTATGAATAAAGCTGCCGATTTCCACAACTTTGGTAAACAAAAATAAATCATCATAAGAATACATCAGCAATCCCATTTGAATAATTATTGACATCCGAGGCAATGAAAACCTAAGAACTTATTTGTGCATTATAGCACATATAGTTGTGTTAAATTGTCTATTTAACATTTAGTGCTAACTCATTATAATAACGCTATCCATCACCCATTATTAATATCCGGGAAAATCATTTATGACCATAAAATCAACTTTTATCTGGTTAGCTGCGAGCTTATTTGCCATTTATGAATTATCAATCACCAATGGTTTTTTGGGTATCGCCCAACAACTACAGCAATATGATCACCATTTCCACAGCCTTGGACTATGGGGCATTGCTCCAGCGATTGTCTATGCCGGCTGTCAAATTCCTGCCGGATTTATTGTTAATAAATACCCAGTTAGAATTGTTTTAACTTTAGCCGCATTAGTAATCAGTTACGGAATGAATATTTATGGACAGGCGCAAAATAGCCTAACTATTATGTTAGCACAGATTTTGATTGCCGGCGGTTCAGCATTTACTTTTGTCAGTATTGCGATATTGATTGAGCAATGGTTTAATAAACATAAGTTTTCGTTATTATTTGGCGCAACTCAATGTGTTGGAAACATCGGCGTGGTTGCCAGCAATATGTTCTTGCCGCAATTCATTCGCCATGTTCATGGCTGGAAAAATACCAGTCTCTTATTTGCTATTGCCGGACTAATTTTGACTTTAATTTTGGCATGTGTAACTCGTTCACGCCCACTAGTTGCAGTAATCACCCAACCAGCAGCAGAAAGATTAAAATTCCACCACGCACTGAAACTCCTACGAAAAAATAAACAATTTTGGCTGGTAACCATCTATGCCGGATTATTATTGGGTACGCTATTTAATTTTGGTTCCAACTGGTTGATTTCTTTTCAAAATAACTTCGATCATAATGATTTGGTTCATTCAGCACGAGTTAGTTCAGCATTGTTTTTAGGCGTTGCCATTGGTAATCCACTTTTGGGTAGTCTATCACTACGCTTAAAAAGCCGCCGGACCTTTTTACGGAATGGTGCATTGGCTAGTTTAGGTTTACTATTATTGTTAATTGCCGGTCCAAAATTAAGCAGCAGCGTTGCGATGATTGGCTATTTTGGTCTAGGTTTGTCTTGTAGTTGCGCGATCCTAGCATATTCAACAATTATGGATATTTTACCCGCCGAATTACAAGGGGTTGGGATTGGAATTTGTAATACCTTGGTTTCTTTAAGTGGTACAATTCTGGGAACTCTAATTGCGATTGTTATCCGCAGCGAAACCATTATTTTCCATAATGGTCTAATCGCAGAGAAAATCGGCTTGTCGCTTTTTTGTGCCACC
This sequence comes from uncultured Neisseria sp., assembly GCA_964488065.1. Classification (GTDB taxonomy): domain Bacteria; phylum Pseudomonadota; class Gammaproteobacteria; order Burkholderiales; family UBA11063; genus Aquella. The sequence goes on along the minus strand of CAZATM010000143.1, from coordinate 24,543 downwards.
ATTGGATTAGCCCTGCTCCTAAGCCATCGGATACAGGAATCATTCAAACATGAGTTCGCACATTAACAAGTATCTAACACAGGAAAAACATGAAAATTTGGCTCAAAAACCCGCTGGCAATTTTAGCAACCAATGCTGAAAATGGGATTATCATTGAAAATGACAAAATTATTGAACTGGTTGCTAAAGGATCATCTCCTATTAATACTGTCGATAAAATTATTGACGCAAGCCAATCAGTGGTCATCCCGGGGTTAGTTAATACTCATCATCATTATTACCAAACCTTGACCCGCGCTTACCACGGTTCATTGAATAAAGAATTATTTGCCTGGCTAACAACTCTTTACCAAGTATGGCGAAATTTAACTCCAGAAGCACTTTATAGCGCCAGCAAAACCGCCATGACCGAATTGCTGCTATCAGGCTGTACCACCTCGGCAGACCATCATTATATTTTCCCCCGCGGACTTGAAAATGCCATTGATATTCAGGTAATGGCCGCACAAGAAATTGGGATGCGCTCGGTAATTACCCGTGGCTCAATGAATTTATCACAAAAAGACGGCGGATTGCCACCTGATTGCGTGGTGCAGAATGAAGATGATATTTTGGCAGACTGTGAGCGTGTGATTAAAAAATATCATCAATCACAAAATGGCGCAATGATTCAAATTGCTCTTGCCCCCTGCTCACCCTTTTCCGTAACCAAATCAATTATGGAAAAAACTGCCATCCTCTCGCAGAAATATCAGGTTCGAATGCATACCCATTTATCGGAAACCGTCGATGAAAATAAATTTTGTGAACAGATGTTTGGCTGTCGCCCAATTGACTATCTGGAACAAGTTGGCTGGCTAAATGATCGAACCTGGTTAGCACATGCCATTCATTACAGCGATGAAGAATTACACCGACTTGGTCAAGCCGGAATTGGCATGAGTCATTGTCCGTCTTCAAACATGATTTTATATTCGGGCGTATTTAGAAGCGTTGCCGCCGAAAAAGCTGGCTGTAACATAAGCATTGCCGTTGATGGCTCAGCCTCCAATGACCACTCCAATATGTTGTTGGAATTAAGACAGGCTTTTTTATTGCAACGTTTACACAATAGTTCACAAATCAGTCATCACGATATTTTACGGTGGGGGACCTCTGGCGGCGCGCAGGCACTTGGGCGCAATGATATTGGCGAACTAAAAATCGGCATGCAAGCAGATATTGCAATGTTCAAACTCAATGACATCCAATTCTGGGGTGCCGATGACCCGCTCGCGGCATTAATTATTTGCGGTGCAACCAGAGCCGATCGAGTCTATGTAGCGGGCAAAATCAAGGTTGAAAACGGCAGCTTAGTTGATGTTGATATGGAAAAATTACGCCAAGAACAATGTCAAGCTCAACAAAACTTAATCCAACGTTAACAGGCTTCATTCATAACCTTACTCGCTGGCAATTTAGGTGTAATGCTATTCCGTATGAGAAAATATTTTCACCAGATTCATCTTCACTCTGGACATGATTATCCCACAACCGCGGCTTCTTAATTAAATCGGGTTATACAAATCAACAAATCGGCTTTCAATACCCCATTGATTTAATAGATCACTCAATGCCATAACTCCAAAACGTTCACTAACATAGTGCCCACCGGCGATATACGCCACAGAGCTTTCTGCACTCAAGCCCATTGTCGGTTCACTGATTTCACCACTTAAATAACAATCAACCCCCAAATCAATCGCAGCGCCAAACATCCCCTGTGCACCACCACTGCACCAAGCCAGGCTGGAAATTAATTTATCTGCGGCGCCAAAATAATGCGGATTATGTCCGGTCTTGGCACAATATTTTGCCACCACTGCCGATAATTTCAACGGCTGCGGCAATTTACCAGACCATAGTAAATTTTGCTCGCCACACTGGGTACAATCATCAATTTCAAATAATTGTGCGATTCCGGCATTATTACCAAGCTCCGGATGACTATCCAGCGGCAAATGATAGGCAATCAAATTAATGTCATGTTTAATTAATTTTGCCACCCGCTGATATTTAATGCCAACCAAGGCCGGATTATCTTTATTCCAAAATATTCCATGATGAACCATAATCGCATCGGCTTTTAATTTTATTGCCTCATCAATCAGTGCCTGGGTAAGCGAAACTCCGCAAATAATGCGTTCAATTTCGTTTTTACCTTCAATTTGCAAACCATTTGGGCAATAATCATTAAATAATTGCGGCTGGAGTAGCTCATTCAATTTAGCCAATAGTTCCTGACGTAACATTAGATCATACTTCCTTAAATTAGTTAACCCCAAACAAAAATCCCCACTAATTTTCATTACTGGGGACTATTGACAACCAAAACTAATATTACAGTTCAGTCGAATGTTGTGCCAAATACTCAGCAACACCTTCCGTAGAAGCCTTCATTCCAGCTTTGCCTTTGTTCCAACCAGCCGGACATACTTCACCATGAACTTCGGTAAATTGCAATGCATCAACCATCCGGATCATTTCATCAATATTACGACCCAACGGTAAATCATTAACCACCATATGACGAACAATCCCAGATTTATCAATCAGGAATGAACCACGGTAAGCTACACCACCAGCCGCTTCAACACCAAAGCTTTGGCAAATTTCATGTTTAATATCTGCAACCATAGTATAACCAACCGGACCGATTCCACCTTGATTAACTGGTGTATTACGCCATGCCGCATGAGTAAAATGCGAATCAATTGACACACCGATAATTTCAACATTTTTAGCTTTAAATTCAGCCAAACGGTGATCAAAAGCAATTAACTCAGAAGGACAAACAAAAGTAAAATCTAACGGATAGAAAAACACTACTGCGTATTTGCCTTGGGTAGCTTCTTTAAAATTGAAGTTATCAACAATTTCGCCACTTCCCAGCACAGCTGATGCCGTAAAATCCGGAGCTTCCTGACCAACTAAAACTTGAGGATAAAAATAATTTGTTTCACAGCAACCCATATGCGTACTCCTTAAAATATAATTTAGTAAAATACTCGGACATTATTTTACCCCATCTATACCAGCCTTGGGGCAGTTTAATTTGCACTCTTTAATCATAAATTAATATCATGACAATCGTAAACCGCAAATTTATCTCTACTATTATATGGTAACTAAATAGCTCTTTTCAAGGCACCGGCTTAATTTATATATAAAATATCTCTAACTTCATGCCCAGAGCAGCATCTTAATAAATAGACAAACATAATATTAACAACAAACATCACCACGAAATGCTTTATACTTTAAGATATTGAGATAATTTCAACCACCTAATTTGTGCACCGCACAAAAATACTTGATAAATAATTTGCACTTTTTATTTAGATACAGTATAATAACTCCCGATATGTTATCATTTATCAACCGTTATCAGGCGGTGATTTATATAAAATTATTAATCATTATTTAAACTTTTAAGGAAACTTATATGAAAAAATTATTAGCTGTTCTTATCGCTGGTGCTTTCGCTACTTCTGCTTTTGCTGCTGAAGCTTCTGCTCCAGTTAAAGCTGAAAAACCTGCTGCTTCTAAAGCACACAAAAAATCTCATAAAAAATCTCATAAAAAAGCAGCTTCTAAACCTGCTGCTGCTCATCACGAAGCTTCTGCAGCTAAATAATTGCCCGCGTAGCGATACGCAAGCAACGAGATTTAAACCGAGAGTTCTACTCTCGGTTTTTACTTTTATAACAAATTAATATAATCTGCAAATAACAGGTGTTTCAATGCAAAAATATCCAATGACTAAAACCGGCGCTAAACAACTTGAAGAAGAGTTGGCAAATTTAAAAAGCGTGGTACGACCTAGCGTAATTCAGGCCATTGCCGAAGCCAGAAGTCATGGCGATTTGTCTGAAAATGCCGAGTACGATGCAGCCAAAGAAAAACAAGCGTTTGTCGAAGGACGAATCGCTGACATAGAATCGAAACTTTCTCATGCACAAATCATTGATTTATCCACCGTTAACAGCGATGGGAAAATTGTTTTTGGTGCAACAATTGATCTTCTTGATTTAGAAAGTGATGAAGAAATCAGCTACCAAATTGTCGGCGATGACGAAGCCGATGTTAAGATCCGCAAAATTTCGGTTAATACACCAGTTGCCAGAAGCTTAATCGGTAAAAAATCCGGCGACGTAGTTGAAGTAAAAGTTCCCAACGGTATCAAGGAATATGAAATTCTTGATGTTCGCTTTGAGGAATAATTAAACCAATATGTTAACTAGTTAGCTACCAATTCGTGACTTAACGCCATTATTCGGTCAGCCGCCATCAAATGCGGCGCAACAATTTCGTCAGCTCCAACCGCTAACGCTTTGGAAATATTTTCTTCGTAATAAACCCGTGCAACAATTCTTGGTCGCGGATTAACTTCTTTCAAAAATTCTGCCACATTCATAATCGCAAAAATAGTATCGGAATCCTGTTCAAAACTAACAATAACGATTCTGGCCTCTTCCAGCCGCGCCCGTACCAATGTATCTTTATTGCCTGGATAGGGTGAAATTAACAGCAAATCTTGTTCTTGCAAAAATTGGCGATCGGTATCCATATTCTTCCCGGAATCAATAACGATAAACTCAAGACCGGATTTACGATAGCGTTCAATCAAAATCTTGGTGAAAATACCATAACCAACAAAAACAATATGATTAGTCATTGAAACTTTTCCTTTATTCAAATGAAACAATATCTTGCGAATTTTATTATTTAGAGCATAAACGATCAGGGTAATCCCCGAAGTAAACATTACCAACCCCATAACAATCATTGAAATCACAAAATTTTTGGCACCAGCGGTTAGTGGGAAAATATCGCCATAACCAACCGTACTATAAGTAACTAGCGTAAAATAGACCGCATCATTAAGAGTTTTTAAATTGACAAATTGCGAGCGCAGAAAATAACTACCAAAAACGCCATAGACCAAGGCAAAAATCACAAATGCGGAGATAAAGACAAAGCCATAGGAAAGATATAATTGTTGATCAAAAATCCGGAAATTCAATATCAAAATAAACATGGTGATAATAATCAACGGTAAATGTAAGGGCATTCCATGTGAGACAATATTGCTGGTAAAGTTCAGTACCAATAAAACAATGCTGATCCACCATACCACTCGTGACCGCCCGATTAAAGCAATCCCAAAAACCAGCAACATATATGCCAAAACTTCGCGGGTAATTAAAATCAGTACAAAGCGCGGATTACTGATATTATGAGCCAAACGATAATTATCATTCAATAATGGATAAATATTACTGATAAATGCAATTACCGCGCAAGACATGACCAATAGACCACAAATAACACCAATGTTTTTGTAATGCCTCACCCGACTAAACATTTTATCAAATTTCAAAATTGAGTAACCTCTTATCACTGGCAAAATAGTCCAGTTTAACATCCCATTCATCCGGAATTAATTGCGGCACTAACTGCCAATCATAACCAATCCCACACAGCCGTGGACAATGAACTAAATTATGCAAGGTGGCATCATAATAACCGCCGCCTTGTCCCAAGCGATTACCCAGATAATCACACGCCAATAGCGGGATCAAAACCAAATCAATTAGCTCCAGAGGCACAGGGGAAATTGGAAGATAATCATCGCTGACGAATATATCGCGGTTGCAATCAGAACTTATTGGTTCAAACTGCAAAAATTTAGTTGAATGATATGCGATCGGGCGATAAATTTTTTTACCTTGCGCCAGAGAATAGTCAATAACTGGAGTCAAATCCAGCTCATGGTAAGCGGCAAAATAAATGGCAAGCGAGTTAACGCTTGCCAATAATGGTTTTATATTTGTAAGTAGCTCCAGAGCGGCAATCCGCTCTTCTGCTACCAAAAGATCTTTACGCCGGATACGCATTTGGGTGCGCAAATCAGCTTTACTTAAAATCACTATTCTTCTACTTTATGCTGTTTCTTGCCCATAATTACCACAAAGAACAGCGGTACAAAGATAATTGAAATCAAGGTTGAACCTAACATTCCCCCGATAATCCCGGTACCCACCGAATGTTCCGCATTGGAATTGGCACCGTGAGCAATTGCCAACGGTAATGCGCCCAAGATAAATGCCAGCGAAGTCATGATAATTGGTCTAAACCGTTGTTTAGCCGCAATCAATGCCGCTTCGACGGTTGATGAACCCATCCGCCAATGCTCGATGGCAAACTCGGTAATCAGAATTGAATTCTTCGCCGAGAGCCCGAGTAAGGTAATTAAACTAATCTGAAAATAGAGGTCATTATCCAAACCACGGGCAAAGAGAATCGCTCCCGCGCCAAATAACGCAAACGGAATCGCCATAATTACCACTAACGGTAAGCGCCACATTTCAAATTGTCCAGCGAGAACCAAGAAAATCATCACCATCCCGAAAGCAAAAGCAAACGCGGAAGTGGCACCGCCGGAACTTTGCTGATAGCTCACGCCATACCAAGTATAACTATATTCTTTCGGTAGCACACTATTGACCGTTTGCTGCATCAACTGCATAATCTGCTGGATAGTATAACCCGCTTTAGGCTCAACCACAATTTTGGTTCCCAGATAATCATTGAAGCGTTCAATCACATCCGGCGAAGTGGTCATTTGAGTGGTTACCAGACTGTTCATCGGCACCATTACACCGCTTTCGTTCTTAACAAATAAGGTATCAAGATTTTTTGGTGAACTCCGATATGGATAATCACTTTGCACGGTAACCCAGAATAAATCCCCCATCCGATAGAAGTAATTTACCAGATCCGGACCATAGTTGGCTTCCAGCGTATTATAAATATCACTAATTGAAACTCCATAATATTTGGCACGATCAATATTAGCCAAGACACTAAAGGCCTGATTATACGGATTAAAAGTATAATAACTTCGCGCAACCATTGGACTGGCACTTAACTGAGTGGTAATTTCTTTCGCATAGCGATCGAGCGCATAATAATCACCGGTAACTTTGTCCTGAATGTACATTTCAACACCATTGGTAGCACTAATCCCATCAATTGCCGGCTGATTGTAGGCAATAAAGGTTGCATCCTTATTTTGCTGACCATATTCATTGGCTTTGGCAATCAAAGCATTGACATCCTCTTTACGATGATCCCAATCAACCAAGTCGGTGGTAACGGTTGCAACGTTAGTTTTAATTGAACCAGCATGCAATTCATCAATCCCGATCAAACTAACGGTATTATCGACATTGGTTTTGTCTTTCAGCATTGCGGTAACAAATTTATCGGCAACCTCTTCGGTTCGCGATAACGACGAGTTATTCGGCAAACTAATCTGGGTCAGGAAAAATCCTTTATCTTCATTGGGGATAAAACCCACCGGCAACACATAATAAATCAAGCTGGTTAAAACTAATACCCCGCCAAACACCCCCATAAATGCTTTGCGATGATTAAGCAGATATTTAACCGCTTTAAGGTATTGTTCGGTAAACCAATCAAAATAATGGTTAAACTTGATAAATGGTTTAAAAGTTACTTCGTGGTGCGCTCCATCTTTTAGGAAAATCGCACATAATGCCGGGGTCAAAGTCAGCGCAACCACCCCCGAAATTACCACCGAAATCGCAATCGTAATGGCAAACTGACGATAGAGAATCCCGGTTAACCCGCCAAGGAATGCCGATGGCACAAATGCACAGCATAGAACCAAGACAATCGCAATCAACGCGCTAGCAACCTCTTCCATGGACTTGATTGAAGCTTGCTTGGCGCTACAACCATCCTGCTTCATAATCCGCTCGACATTCTCAATCACCACAATCGAGTCATCGACGACAATCCCAATCGAGAGAATCAGTCCAAATAACGTTAAATTATTGATACTGAAACCAGTTGCATACATCCCGGCAAAAGTACCGATTACCGCCACTGGAATCGTTAAAATTGGAATAATCGTTGCCCGCCATTTTTGCAGGAATAAAAATACTACCAATACCACCAAAATACAGGCATCACGCAAAGTCTCAGCAACATTAGATAAGGCTTTTTTAATGAATTTGGTATTGTCAAACGAAACTACATAGCTCATACCTTGCGGGAATTGTTTGGAGAGTTTATCCATAGTTTGCAAAATTGCCGCATGAGTTGCCAATTGATTGGCCGATGGATCAAGATAAATCTGCAACCCAATTGTCGATTGATGATCAAGCTTGTTAATCGTATCGTAGCTTAACGCACCCAATTCAACCCGCGCAATATCTTTAATCCGGATATATTGCGTTCCCTGCGAGCGTACCACAATATTTTCAAACTGTTTTGGATCACTATAGTAGCTTTGTCCGACCAAGTTGATTGCCATCAAATTGGTACCATCGGTTGGTGGCGCGGCTACCTGCCCGACAGCCACCTGCACGTTTTGCTCATTAATGGCATTTTGGACATCTTCAACCGAAACACCCAATTTGGCCATTTTATCCGGTTGTAACCAAATTCGCATTGAATAAGTACGATCACCAACGATATTGACATCACCCACACCTTTAACCCGCACCAATTCGGTATAAATTGCACGATAGGTATAGTTACTTAGATAGACCTGATCAATTTTGCCACCACCCTGCATTGACAATGACATTAACAGATTTTGCGAACTCTTGCGCATGGTCACGCCCAGACTTTGCACCATCTGCGGCAGCATCGGTAATGCGGTATTCAAGCGATTCAAAGTATCACCGATTACCGCATTTAGATTGGTTCCGGTAGCAAAAGTAATCACCAAGTTATAATCACCATTACTTGACATCACCGAATTCATATAAATCATCTGATTGGCACCATTCTCCTGATCTTCAATTGGAGACGCTACGGTTTTTTGAATGGTTTCGGCATTGGCTCCCGGATAATGAGCGCTAATGGTAATAGTTGGCGGCGCAATATCAGGATACTCCGCTAGCGGCAGATTAAAAATCGACACCAGTCCACACAGAACTATGATGATTGATATTACCGAAGAAAATACCGGATTATTAATAAAAAAGCGTAGCATAGGTTACCTAAATTAAAATAATATTAAATGTTCCCGATCGCAAGCGGGCAGTTTAACGAAATTACCATGTTGAAATTATGCATTATTTTCGTCTGGTTGATCCATTTTTTTATTTTTCATGACCATGGCAAAAAATGCCGGCGTCAATAAAGTCCCAATCAATACCGAGCCTAAAATTCCGCCAATAATCCCCATCCCCACTGAATGTTGGGCATTGGCACCAGCACCATCAGCAAAAACCAATGGCAATGTTCCGAAAATAAAGGTAATCGAAGTCATTACAATCGGTCTAAAGCGCAGTTTTAACGCATAAATAGCACTCTCGGCCGCACTGTGCCCAGCCCGATAATGTTGTAACGCAAATTCGGTCAATAAAATAATGTTTTTAGCCGACAAGCCCAGCAACGCAATCAAACTAATTTGGAAATATAAATCATTAGTACGACCGCTTAACACCAATATTGTCGCTGAACCGAATAAGGCACAGGGAATCCCAAGCAGCACGACTACCGGCAAACGCCACATTTCATATAATGCCGCCAACACCAGATAAATCATTATCAGCGAGAAAACAAATGCAATTCCTGAAGTAGCCTGTGACTGCCGTTGCTGCAAACTGGTACCGAACCAATCATAATCATAACCCTTAGGTAAATTTACCATTTCTTGGTCAATGACCTTCATCACATCACCCATTGAGTGCCCTTTGGATGGGTTAACGATAATTTTAGACGCGGTATAATCATTGAACCGCTGAATAACCTGCGCATCGCGACCGGTCTTAACATCAACCAAACTATTTACCGGAAGCATTTTATCGGTGCTCGACGAATGAATAAAAACGTTACTCAAGTTTTGAATCGTTGCCCGGAATGGAAAATCTGCCTGCATAATCACCCACACCAAATCCTGCATAATATAGGCATAATTAACATTATTCTGACTATACATGGTTTGTACGGCGTTATAAAGATCATTCAAATTAACCCCATAGTATTTAGCACGATCAATATTCGGTAGGATCGAAATCTCCGGGACATTGGTATCCAAAGTTTGATAGGCAATACTCACTTCTTTGTGTGCCATCAGGCGTTTAATAAAGGCCGCACACACTTCCTGTAATTTATGCGCATCACCCACCACCCGGTCTTCAACGTAAAACTCAACCCCACCAGTAGTACTCAGACCACGCATCGGCGGTTGATTAAATGCCCGCACAATCATTGACGGATTACCAAGCCCAAGGCGGTTAATTACTTTCACAATATCATCGGCAGTGCTTACTTTCCCTTTGCGCTTATCCCAGTCGGTAAGCGAAATAAAGAATGATGCGGCATAAGTTTTATTATTTCCTGAATCAAGGAAATCAAACCCCGCCACACTAACCACCGAAGCAATATTCGGGTTTTTGGTCAATTCTTCAAGCATGGTATCCATTTTATCTTTGGTTTTGGCCAACCCAGTTGATGAAGGAAGATTGATCGTTGAAAAAATCAGCGCCTGATCTTCATTGGGAACAAAGCCCATTGGCACCATTTTAAATAATACGCCCGTACCGACTAGTACCACCAGCCAAACCCCAATTGCAACTTTACGGCGATTTACCAACATCGTGGCAACCCACACATAGAAGCGGGTTAACTTGGCAAAGTAAACATCAAACCACGCTAAAAACTTGGGTTTATCAACGACTTTTTTCAAAATTAAATGGCTGATTGCCGGAGTGAAAGTCAGTGCGCAAATCCCCGACAATACTACAGCACAGGCAATCGTCACCGCAAACTGACGGTACATAATACCACTAAGCCCTTTTAAAGCCATTACCGGTAAAAATACCACGCTTAACACCAGAACAATCGCGACAATTGCCCCAAAGACTTCCTGCATGGTCATCTCGATAACCTGACGCAGACCAAGTTCCGGATGGGTCTCTCGCAACCGCTCAATATTTTCGACAATCACAATCGCATCATCAACGACAATCCCAATCGCGAGAATCATCGCAAATAAACTTAAGGTATTAAGTGAAAAACCAAACATATATAAACACGCCATTGTCCCAATTACCGAAACTGGAATTGAGCAAATTGCAATGATGCTGGCACGCCAATTTTGTAAAAACACATAAATTATCAATCCCACCAAAATAAAGGCGATTAATAAAGTATGAACCACATTCACTACCGAGGCTTTTACAAATCGTGAATTATCGACGACCACCCGATATTTCAAGCCATGTGGAAAACGAATTGCATCCTGATTGAGAACTTCAAGAATATGATTTTTAGCTTCAATCTGATTGGCACCCGGTTGCAAATAAATTGCCATCATAGTACATGGATAATGCTGGAATTTGCCTTTTTCATCACGGAAATTTACTTCGGCGATAGTGGAATAGGAATTAGAACCCAATTCAACCCGCGCAACATCTTTCATCCGAATCGTTTGGTTACCGGTATTACGAACAATAATATTGGCAAATTGATCAGCGCGTTCATACATCGGCTGCCCATGCATATTAAAAGTAAGCAGGTTCTTACCCTCTTTTGGCACCGAATTGGTTCGCCCAACAATGTACTCCTCATTTTGTTCATTAATGACATTTTGCAAATCATTAACCGAAACACCCAATTTCTGCATTTTATTGGGATCTAACCAGATATTAATGGCATAAGCTCCAGTACCGAAAACCCCAACCGTACCTACTTCCGGTAACAGCGATAAGTCATTTTGTACCGTCCGTTGCAGATAATTGGAAACATACTTCGGATCAATATACGGGTCGGCATAAAAAGCCAGCGCCAATAACATATCCGGCGAACTCTTCCGCGCCACCACCCCCATTTTTTGCACAACCGATGGTAATAATGGCATCGCGGCATATAAGCGATTCAAAACCTCATTAATTGCATAATTAAGATTGGTTCCGACATTATAGTATAAGCGAATACTGATACTACCAGTAGATGAAGTCGACGTCTGCATATACATCAGATCCGAGACGCCATTTAGTTGATTTTCAATTTGGGCTGCCACCACCTTAGCGCCAGTTTCAGCATTGGCACCAGGGTACGAGGCATTAATTGAAATCGATGGCGGGGAAATATCCGGGAACTGGGAGACCGGTAAATTAAACATTGCCACTACACCGCACAAGGTAATAATCAATGAAATTACCGAAGCAAGAATTGGGCGACGAATAAAAATGTTTAAGCGCATATTATCTTTTTATTTCAAAATTTTTGTTCTATTTATTAGCATCTACTTAATGTCTTTGAATGCCGAATGCGAATGATATCTTATTAACTTCCACTTCCAAGCTTAGCCTTAGCTTTAGTGATACAAGCCTGTGCTTCACGAGTGTAGCGCAATTCCTCATACTTACCATCTTGATTTGGCAAAGTTAAAGCTTTTTGACATACTTCCAAGGCGGACTCCGAATTGCCGGTACTAATGTAATACTGACCTAAAAACACCCAATTATTTCTAAATTGTGGTGATTTAGCAGTTGCAGTAGTCAGTAACTCTAAGGCCTTTTTGTTACTACCGCCAAAAATACCCGGTAACTCTTGATAATAGCGCCCAAGAATCCGGCTGCTGCCGTTCCATTGATATGCCGGATCTACAGCAATGGCTTTTTTCAGTGCGTCCATACCATCTCCCGCTGAAGATGCTGATGCTAAAATACCTTTCGCCAAGCCATAGCTACCCAAATCGACGGCGTACCAATATTGTCCCTCAACGGCAGTTGGTTTTAAGCCAATTGCAACCTTACCGGCGCTCACACCATAATCAAATAATTTAACGCCCGCTGAAGTACTAACAAATTGTTTTTCCCCAGCACCAAAATTACCGATAAAATACACCATCCGCGCGGTTTTCCAAGCGGTTTCATAATCATTTGGAATTACCGGCGCAGTCTGTAAATAGTCGGCGATAGTTTTTTGATTGGCAAGATTTTCACGATTCGCCCATGCGTAATCCATTACGCTAGCTGTCAAAGGTGTGCTTTCAGAAAGAGTAAATTTACTACTTGCTCCACCTGTGGCACCAATCTTTAGCGGTGAATCTGCGAAGCTTGCACCACTTAACAATATAAAACCCACCGTCAATCCAATTAATTTGCGCATCATCTAATCGCTCTCTTTTTTCGACAAATTCATCATTAAGACAAAGAATAACGGCACGAACAACGTTGCCAGACAGGTAGAACCAATCATCCCACCAATAATCCCAAAACCAACAGAATGCTGCGAATTTGCCCCGGCACCAGTAGCGGTTGCCAATGGAATCGCACCAAGAATAAACGCCAAAGAGGTCATAATAATCGGACGAAAGCGAACTTTGGCTGCATGCAGCGCTGCCGTTCGATACGGCATATTTTCATTACGGACACTTTCAATTGCAAACTCAACAATCAGAATTGCATTTTTCGCCGATAGACCAATCAAGGTTAACATACTAACCTGGAAGTAAATATTATTCTCCATCCTGAAGATCAGCAAGGTTAAGGCCGCACCTAATAACGCAAACGGCAACGCCATCATAATTGCCAGCGGCAACACCCACATTTCATATAGCGCCGATAAGATCAAAAATACCATGATAATACCAAGCGTAAAGGCAACCACCGATTGTGAACCGGCCAAATTCTGTTGATACGCCGGACCAAACCACTTGATGTAGTAATCTTTACCCAAAACTTTCGGTACTGCGTCTTTGATTACTTTCATAACCTGACCGGAAGTAGCGTGGGTTTTGGGATTTGGATTAACAATAATCTGACTGGCTAGATAATCATTAAAGCGAGTAACCACTTCAGCACCATTTTTCATGCTGATAGTAGCCAAGCTACCAACTGGGACCATCTTGCCTTTATTACTCTTAGCATAAACCACATTTAGCAGTTCAGGACGATTACGGAACTGATAATCACTCTGGATAACTACCCACCATAGATCATCCCATTTGGTAAAATAATTCACATAGAATGTCCCGAATACTGCCTGTAATGAATTGTAAATACTGGCATAAGGAACATCATATATATAAGCTTTCCGTGGATCAACATTGACATAAATTTCTGGTGTATCAACGTTATATAACTGGGCAGCACTACCAACTACATCCGGATAATTTTCTTCCAAATATTTTACCAATCGCACCCCATCATCATGAATTTGCTTGGGTTCTGAAATACTTGGCAATGCAGTTTGCAAATAGAATGTCACCCCACCAGTCGGACTCATCCCACGAATCGGCGGCTGGTTATAGGCAAATCCGCTAATTCGTTTGTTTTCTGATTGTACTACCATGGTATCTTTAATTGCCGCATCAACACTTTGATCAGCATTCGGACGCGCCGAATAATCTTTCAAAATCACACTTAGCGTTGAAGCACTGGTTTTAATCGCCGAATTATCAACAATATCTTTACCGCCCAAAATTGCAATTCGCTCAACCATTGGCACATTTTTGATGATTTGTTTGGATAATGCCTCAGCTTCATTAATGTTATAATCAATTGAGCCAGCAGCGTTAACATGGATGGTATCATAATAATAACCCATATCCTCAAGCGGGATCAACCCGGTAGGAATATGCAAAAACAAACCAATTGTAACTACAACCACACCCAGCCAAATCACCATTGCCTGCTTGGTATTATCAATAATCTTGGTTACCAAATACATGTAAAATTGCTGAGTTTTCTCGAACCCAAGATTGAATTTGTCAAAAAACCAATAAACCGGCACCAAAAACTTGAACTTGGGCTGTGGTCTTTCGCCGTGATTATGAGTATTATTACGTAAAAAAATTGCACATAGCGTTGGGGTTAAGGTCAAGGCTACAACGCCAGACAACAATACCGAAATGGCAATCGTAACCGCAAATTGTTGCATCAAGACACCACTAAAGCCCCCAAGGAATGCTACCGGAATAAATACCGCATTTAATACACAAACTACCGCAATTACTGGCGCAGCTACCTGTTCCATTCCTTTAATCGCTGCTTCAACCGAGCCAAGCCCCTCTTCCGCCATTAGCCGTTCGACGTTTTCCAGCACCACAATCGCATCATCAACCACGATTCCGATTGCCAACACCATCCCAAACAAAGTCAAGGTGTTTATCGAAAATCCTAATGCAAAAGTTCCGGCAAAAGTTCCAATAATCGCCACCGGAATCGCAATCACCGGAATAATTGTGCCTTTGACATTCTGAATAAATAACATAACCACACAGAATACCAGTACAAAGGCTATCAGCAATGTTGACACCACGGCCTGAACCGACAGAATCACAAATTCAGATGAATCATAGTGATTATAGAACTTAATCCCGTTTGGCATATGTTTGGCGGCGTCATTCAAAACCTGCATGTAAGCTTTTTTTACTTTTAACTGATTGGCGCCCGGCACCAAAAACAGTCCCAAAGCAGTTGCCGGATAAACTTTTGCCTCATTGGTTTTAGGATCGCGAACCACGGCTTTAAAATAAGTTTGATACGCTTGAGCATCCAACGAAACCCGCGCAACATCTCTAAGCCGTACTACTTGAGCATTACTTTCACTGGCTTTCAACACAATATTTTGAAACTGCGACTCTTCACGCATATAACCCATGGAGTTAATCATGAAATTATATTTTTCCGGACCAGCCATTGGTGCTTCAGCATTGATACCAATCGCATACGGCCAGTTTTGATCATTAATCGCATTTTTTAAATCAGATAGACCAATTCCATAATAATTCAGCTTATTGGGGTCAGTCCAAATTCGCATTGCATATTGGCGTTGACCAAAAATACTCACCACGCCGACACCAGGAATCTGTAACACCAACGGATAAATATAACGCTGAACGTAGTTGCTGATATAAAGCTGATCCGGTTTACCAGTTTCAGAATAAAATGGTGTAACGATAAATAAATCCGGATTCATCATCCGCATTGTCACACCTTGCTGCTGAACCTGAGTTGGTAATTGCGGCAATGCAGTATTGATCCGGTTTAAGGCATCAGCTTCAACGGTTTTTAAATCAGTGCCGACTTCGAAATAGACATTCAACGACATGGTGCTGTTACCATTTTGATTGGCTGACTGCATATAGATCATGCCAGGAACACCCGACATCTGATCCTCAATTGGTGCTGCTACCGCATTGGCCACTACTTCGGCGTTTGCGCCAGGAAATGGTGCAGAAATATTCAGATTTGGCGGAACAATGTTTGGATATTGCTCAATCGGCGAAACTGCCATGGCAACCAATCCGGCAATGGTAATGATAATTGAAATTACCATCGACAATACCGGTCTTAGAATAAAAAATCTACAGAACATTTTTCCCTACCTATATAACATTTCTATTTTATTGATATCTATCAAATAAATCCAATAAAAAAGATACCGACCCCAGCTAATTTTTCACTAATGGCGGCGGTACTTGACCGCAGCCTTTCGATTCTAGTTGCTATTTAAGAAAATAATTAGTATTGACCACCATAGATATTAGCCGAACTTTCGATTTGAACTTTCCGCTGTTTTTGGTCTTTGACATAGCCAGATGCTACCGCTTTTTGTGGAACCACAACTTTTGGTGCCGAAGCAGTAACCGGGTTATTCGGATTGATTGAATTTTGATCAACTAAAGAATCAACCTTAACTGCATCACCGGAAGCAACTTTAACCCCACCGGCAGTCACCACCTGCATACCATTGCTAAGCCCACTCTTGATAATCCACAATGATCCGGTCATTGGTCCGGTCACAACTGGTTGATGAGCGATTTTGCCATCTTTAACGATGTAAACAAAGGCTCCTTTATCATCGCGGAATACCGCTTCTTGTGGTACGGCAAAAGCATCTTTATAGGTAATACCATTCAGATAAACATGAACAAACTGTCCAGCCAACAATTGATTTTTAAGAGTTTTATTATCAACATAAGCCCGCATATTCCATACCCCGTTTTGCAAGCTAATCCTCGTATCGGTAAACTGAACGTAACCGCTATCTTTCATCATTGTACCGTCCGCTAACTGCAAGTCAGTACGGAATTTATAGGCATTCGGCACCGTCAAAATTCCCTGATTAAGACCATTTTGAATTACCAACCGATCATTTTCCGGCATTGAGAATGTGATATACATATCATTAACCGAGTTAATCTGATTCATGGTTGTTTGGTAGGCTGTAACCATATCACCGACAGTTACTTGCCGTTCGGCAATATAACCATCAGCAGGAGCACGTACCACGCTATATTCAAGATTTAATTTAGCCTGATTAACCGATGCTTGATCGGATTTGACCGCACCAACTGCAGTTTGATAATTAATGGTTTGCATTTCCAAATCCTGTTTGGATACTGCCTGAATAGCATATAACTTGACATAACGCTCATAAATTATTTTGTAATTATCTAATGAGGCTTGGTCACGAATCAATTGACCCTGTGCATTTTGTAAATCAAGCTCGAATGGTCGCGGATCAATTTGATACAATGGCTGGTCTTTTTTAACATAGACACCCTCAGTGTAGTACTGTTTGAAAATCGCACCACTAACTCGTGGAATTACCGGATAATCTACCACACCCTGAACAATTGCCGGGTAGTCAAAAGAATATGGGACGTTATATGAACGAACAGTTTGCACATCAACGTGCTTTTCCATGGGTTTTGGTGCTTCTTTTTTAGCACAACCAGATAAAACAAGTCCGGCAACCACCAGTGGAACCAAGATTTTTTTCATAGATACACCTAGTAAAAATAATTACAATAGCAATAAAATTTATATAATCAATTCAGATCGTTTAGTCCATTCCCCACGCCGGTATCAAATAGCATATGGCAGCTAACTACTGCCCGATTAGCATATCCGACAAGGCACACTAAATGACGATTTTATCATACCATGCCAGCTGTGTTAAAATAAACCACTCACAATGACCGAAATAATTTGGCGTAGTAATGAGTTTAGCTCAGTTTACCGATGTTAATAAGTCATTCGCCCTTGTGATTTAAACATCCCATTTATTATAACCAATTGGATAGAAAAATTTTAATGACCAACGATACTTTTTTAAATAAATTTCTGTTAATTATCGGATTATTGATTTTATTTGTAATTCCGGAATTAAATAATGTGCATTACGATCCACAGCCGCAGTTTTGGGCTGAGATCACCGTTGTGTGGGGAATTCTCGCCTTATTTTTATGGTGTCTCGTTTTTAGTCCGAGCTTGAGTATTCCATCGATTGTTATACCATTATTTTTATTTGGTGGCTATCTACTGCTGCAACCATCACTGGTTAGTGTCGATTTCCCCGGTTTAAGTGCCATTACCGCGCTGGAGATGCTCACTGGAATCTTGCTGGCAATTGCCATCAGTACCCTCAAGGAAAATTTTGGTCTCAAGCGGATAGTTGTACTAGTATGCAGTATTTTGTTGATTGGCGCATTACTGCAGACCATGATTGGTTTCATCCAATATATCGGTGCGGCGCGGCATTTTGGCAGCCTGATTTTCTACGACAGTGACCATCCGACCACCAATATTTTTGGTCATTTCGGGCAACGCAATCATTATGCTCACTATCTAAGCTGGGGAACTTTTGGACTGATTTATCTCTATCAACAACGTAAAGTCCCGCAATGGCTATTTTATACGCTATTGGTGTGGCTGTGTTTTAGTCTGACCATTGCTGCCTCGCGCAGTGTCTTTATGTATTTCATTCTGGCATTCTTAATTGGAATTATCAATGTTGCCGTGCAAAAAACCGCTGATAGTAAAAATTTGCTTAAATTGATTGTGATTGCGGTAGTTGCGTTGTTTGCGATTGAATATTTTTATCCATTGCTACACAAACTTTTTACGCCACACAATAACTTCAGTTCGGGATTAGGACGACTGGATAGCGATAGCGGTACCGGGCGGCGTGGGATTGAATGGGCTAAAGCCTGGTTGGTATTCAAATCACATCCACTATTCGGTGATGGCTGGAATGAATATGCCAAACAAAGCGTGTTACTCCATCATTTGTTTCCAAATGCGGCGCCCAATAGCGGATTATTCACCAATTGCCACAACTTAATTTTGCAGCTCTTAGCCGAAACCGGAATAATTGGCACGCTGATTGTGATTGGCGGCATTGTTGCCGCAATCTGGCGGACTTTAAAAAACTCTTTCTCGACTGGGACCATTATTGGCCTGTGTATGGTTGCTACAACGCTAGCGCACAGCATGGATGAATACCCGTTATGGTATATGTATTTTCTGGCAGGATTAATAACCTTTTTGTCATTGGATAAACCATTACTCACCATCTCTGCTACATGGGCTGCCGGAATTTTTGCTGCGCCGTTGGCAATTATTGCGTATTTGGTAATTAGCGGCAGCATTATATTTGATAATCTCGTTGATTATTACGATGCGCCGGATGACCAGCCGACATTTAATCAGCAAGCCAAATATTTGGAAAACTTGGTCGATAATAACTATCTGTGGTCATATCATGCGATTTACACTTTGGATAACTACATCAATGTCGATGATTCAATGACCAATGCTTTATTCACTCCAGCAGTGCAGCTACGTTACACTCATCGTTTCGATACTTTCCATCCTTATCCGGACACTATGATGAAAGAGGCAATGCTCGATTGGAATCTCGGCTTCAAGGAAAGCGCCGTTGCGCTAGTCAAAACCGATGTACAGGCATTTCCAGTATATGTACCGAGTTTCCGCACGACACTCAAAGATAAAAAGTATCAACCCCTAGTTGAATTGCTGGCACCACCAGTAATAACCAAGAAAAATTAATTGCCATGTTCCGAATATTTAATTTATCAATGGTAGTCCGCTCGTGTTGAATCCGGCGGACTGGTTGGCTCTATGGCTAAGCATTAAGCTCGCGGCGATCAGCACTGGTTTATTGCTATTAATTGGAATTCCATTGGCACGCTGGCTTGCCAGCGGCAACAATCGGCTCAAGATTATAGTCAGTACGCTGGTTACCCTGCCATTGATTTTACCACCGAGCGTGTTAGGTTTTTATCTGTTACTTAGTCTCGGACCGCAAGGTCCGATTGGACAACTGTGTAATTGGTTGGGAATTGGTTTATTACCATTTAGTTTTAATGGGTTAATAGTCGCTTCGCTGATTTACTCGCTGCCGTTTGTGGTGCAGCCGCTGCAAAACACCTTTCAGCAGTTAGGTCAACAACCGCAGGAACTGGCGAAATCGTTGGGCGCCAGCCGCTATCAGGCGCTTACTAAAATCCTGATTCCTGAAGCACGCGCGGGAATTATCTCTAGCGCGGTCTTGGGTTTTGCCCACACCATGGGCGAATTTGGCATGGTTTTGATGATTGGCGGCAATATCCCCGGCTCAACTCAGGTGGTAGCAGTCCAAATTTACAATCATGTTGAAGCCTTTGAATATCACGATGCCGCTGTTCTCTCGGCTATTTTACTGATATTCAGTTTTACCGTACTAATAATCACCTACCTGATTAATCATAATAATAACGCGGTTGTCAATCGCTAATGGCAGACGGTGTATTCCGCGCAGCAATCACACTGATGGTGGTTAGGGCAATACTTACACAGAGAAATAGCAGTGGTGATAAATACAGCCAGCCAGTTTTTTCAATCAAACCGGTAACCCATAGCGGTGTCAATCCACCAAAAACAACAAAGCTAATGTTGTAAGATAATGCTACCCCCGATAGGCGCACTTGCGGCGGGAATAGATAACTTAGATAAACAATTGGCAAAGTGATTAACGCGCCCTGAAAAATGGCAAAGAGGATAAATCCACCATAAAGAAAACTTTGGATGCTAATCAGATAATAACACAGCATCGCCGCCGGAATCATCCCCAGCAAAAACGCCAGTGTAATTTTAAATAAGTCAAATTTTTGGACTAATATTCCGCTTAAATAAGCAGAAACTACTGAAACCAGCGCTGCGACAAACACGATATTGCCAATCGTTTCCGGATCCATTTTGACGATTTTGACCAGATAGGTCGGCATAAACACGATCAATAAAATAATTGCCGTTCCAACCAGTGACACCAGTCCGATACCAATTACCACCTGTTTGAAATAATTGCGGAAAAGTTCAACCACCGGAACTTTGACATTATGCTTCATCTGTTTAAAAGCGGCGGTTTCATGCAGTTCACTCCGGACTTTATAGGCAACAATACATAATAAACCGCCAAGAATAAATGGAATCCGCCAGCCAAAATTGGCGAGCTGTTCATGGCTAAGAATATTTACCAAAACCAGATTAACCACCATCCCCAAAACCAAACCACAGACCGTTCCGGAAAAGGAACCGCCAACCCCTAAACCGCGTTTTTCCGGCATCGATTCGGTAGTATAGACGATCATACTCGGCAATTCACCGCCAAAAGCCAAGCCCTGCAGCAAGCGCAATACCAGCATCGCCACTGGTGCATAAATGCCGATTTGTGCATAAGTTGGGATTAGTCCCATCCCCAGCGACGCCAGCCCCATTAAAAACATAGTAATAATCAGCACCCGTTTACGTCCGTACTCATCGCCGATATGGCTAAAAACAACCCCACCGACCGGGCGAATAATATAACCAACCACAAATACCGTGTAGCTCGCGATCACTGAAAGCAGCGTATTACTACTTGGGAAAAATTGAGCAGTAAAATACAATGCGAATAATCCATACACCGTAAAATCATAAAACTCCAGCATTCCGCCGACCGAAGCCAGCAAAATTACTTTGCGTTGTTCTTTAGTTAAATCATAACCGGGTAATAAATTCATAAGATTCCTAACTACTAAGTTTAGTCTACATACCCACACGTCGATAGTTTAGCACTGAGTTATTGAGTTTGACGATTTTGCGTGCTGATTATAGGTGTAAAATCAGCGTGCCATGAGGAAAAACCAATAACTTAGCGCTAAAACATAACAGTATGCGTAACCTCACTGCTTAAAACTAATTCGGCAATTGTTTGACTACTTTGCACGGGTTACCAAAAGCCAATGAGTTGGCTGGGATGTCTTTAGTTACCACACTGCCGGCGCCAATTACGCTATTATCACCAATTGTTACCCCCGGTAATACAATCACCCCACCGCCAATCCAGACATTATTGCCAATGGTAATCGGTTGCGCCAATAGTTTTAGGGTATTGCGTTCCGCCGGATCCAGCGGATGATCCACCGTATATAATTGCACATTCGGAGCAATTAATACATTATCACCAATTGTAACCTTAGCAATATCCAGCACCGTCAAATTAAAATTGGCAATAAAATTCTTTCCGACATGGATATTAACCCCATAATCGCAATGAAAATTCGACTCAATGCTGACTTCCGGTGACACGCTACCCAATAACGCCTGCAACACTTCATAGCGCGCTGCACGATCATTGGAAACAATCTGATTATATTTAAAGGTTAATTCCTGTGCCCGCGCCCGTAGCGCAGAAATTTCTTGATCCAGCGCATAAAAAGGCAGTCCTGCCTGCATTTTTTCCATTTCCGTCAGCATAACTAATCTCTCTTTGAATGCAAATCAACCTGAACATCTGCCGCAATCTCAATTCCATTTGGCTGTTGCAGTAACAATTTCACCCCGGCTTTTTTGGAATCGGCTTTTTCCATAAACGCCAAATCGTCGGCGGTTAAAAATAATTGAACTTCACGCGGGTTAATAGTCCCACAAGAAGGAGCTGCAACCACCTTCAGTTTGACTGCCAATGCCAAATATTCCAGCGAATAATTAAATTCAGCGGAAATTTTAAGCGTCTCAAATTCCGCTTGGCTAATCCGTATCCGAATTTCGTTATTACTAAATTGAATTTTCATTGCTATTTTCCTTTAAGCTGTTATTACATACTCACTATCAATGTGGATATCTCTTATCCTGATAATTGATCATCGGTAAGCGAATTTTCTTGTTAATTGCCCACATTCGCATTAAAAACCCCAATCCCAACAAGCATACCGCGCTGTAAACGCTATCCTGATGATAATAAAGCAGGATGCTTTGTACCAATCCAACCATAAACGCGACCAGCGCATATAATTCACTGCTAAAAACCAGCGGGATATCATTACACAGAATATCGCGCAAAACTCCACCGGAAACTCCAGTAACAATCGCCATCACCGTCGCGATGGTAATGCTGTGAGTTGCATCATAACCGATAATGCACCCCAAGTAGGCAAATGTCACCAATCCGGCAGCATCAAGAATCAGAAATAATCGCCGCAAACGTAAGACTACATTAACCAGCGGGACTGCCAATAATGCCGCGATAATTGCCAAAATCAAGTAGCCGGGAGTTTTAACCCACAGCATCGGATAAACCCCCAAAATCATGTTGCGAATGGTTCCGCCGCCCAAGGCAGTTATTACCGAAATCGTAACCACGCCAAACAGATCCATCTTTTTTTGCCCGGCCGCGATTGCACCGGTCATGCTTTCAACAATTATCCCAAGAATAAGCAGAATATGCATAACTGCCTCAACTCTGCTCATTGTTAATACCATCGTGTCATACTCCACTTGTCCAATTCATAGAGCTTAAGTTAATTAGTCGATACTAAAAAAGCCCATTTCAAACCCAGCCATAATTATCCGGTTGGGTTTTTGTTTCCCATTGACATAAAATAGACAGCCAATTATTAGATAAAAAATAACCCGGAGGATCATTTTCAGGTTATAAGCAATTGCCGATAGCGTTGCATTCAACTTATCACCAGCAACACCTTTTAAGAAGTTACGACCCAAGCCACATTTTGACTTGCTTAGTCCTATGGTTGCCTCAATCTTACTTCGTTGGTTTAACTGTTCTTTTTCTTCCGGCGTAAGATTTCTATCACCAGACAACATTACCTTGATTTCAGGGTTAGTTTTTTTGCACCCTCTAAACCCTTTATCCAGAACCATGGTCTCTACCTTTATTCCAGTATTGCTTTCTGCCTGTAGCAGCAATGATGGTAACGTTTTGCCATCATAAGGATTTCCCTGAAATGCTTCTATTGCAATAATAAAGCTACTTTTCATGGTGCTGATCAAACCAACTTTGCTGCCATATTCATATTTCTTGTGAGCCTTGCCTTTGGCAATGCAACTGGTATCCGGTTCATGCAAAGAATAAACTTTATCTTTGCTATCGCGCTTTTGCTCAAATATCTTAGTGGCTAATTTTAATTTGGACTGCAAAGCTTCAAAAGCACTGCCGCTTTGATTTGCCAGCGCGTTACTCTTTCGTTCGACATCACGGGTTACACGCCCCAACAGTGTCCGCAGGGTTTTCAGGTGTTTTTTTGCCTGTCCCGGTTTTCTGGCATGCAATAACCGCGCAACCTTGTTTCTTAACTGTGGTGCCAGTTTGTGGTAAGTCTGGCGGAACTTGATACCAACTGCTTTTCCTGCTCTAACCAAGTGTTCAATCGCTCGG